>CANOLA010000039.1 GCA_947566705.1 uncultured Lachnospiraceae bacterium
CTGCAAGATACTTGCAGTTTCATTCAGCGCCCCGTCTGCAATACGAAGCAGGGACTGTGCATCCGTTGTATTGGATTTTGCACGGTCCAGTCCGTCAATCTGGGCTTTCATCTTATGGGAAATAGCAAGCCCTGCAGGATTATCACCCGCCCGGTTAATTTTAAATCCGCTGGAAAGCCGTTCCATGGAAGCGCTCAGCTTGTTCTCCGTCCGGAGTAAATTCTTGTTTGTCATTACAGCTGACATATT
The DNA here is from genome assembly GCA_947566705.1 of uncultured Lachnospiraceae bacterium. Classification (GTDB taxonomy): domain Bacteria; phylum Bacillota; class Clostridia; order Lachnospirales; family Lachnospiraceae; genus Roseburia. Next base: position 250 of record CANOLA010000039.1, read on the forward strand.
TCGGTTAATTTTCATGGTAAATTCCTTTCTGCTGTTTAAATTCTGAGCCTCCATGCCCTGTGGACTGACATTCCATGTCAATTACTAAGTTACTAATTTTTTTTACTGTAAAAGAGAAAGCACCTGCTGCGGCAGGTCGTTTGCCTGCGCAAGCACAGAAATAGATGCCTGTTCAAGCACGTTACGCTGTGTATACTCAACCATTTCTTCCGCCATATCAGTATCCAGAATACCGGAATATGCAGAAGTCATGTCCTCATGAGTCTCAGCAAGACTCCTTTCCGCATACTCAAGACGGTTTGTATATGCACCGATTCCGGCACGTACATCGTTTAATCTGTCTATTGCCTTGTCAAGTGTCACAAGCGCCCGGTCTGTTCCGCCTACTATTGTGACATCCACTTTATCCAGATACAAGCTTTTTGCTGATACCTCCGGAATACGGATATCCATATCCTGGTACTGGTTTGCCCCCATCTGAATTGTCATGGCGCCGATATCAGTAACCTTTACTGTCACCCGCCGGTTCTGTGAAAGGTAATAAAAATCATCTGTTTTGATTGTAAAATCCATAACAAATCCGTTAAGATCCGTGATTGTCATATGATTGCCTTCCGCACGTACTGTTGCCGTTTCGCTGAATACATCTGCAAAAACATCTTCCCGGGTTGTAACCCATGCATCATGACCGCCCCAGTCACTGCTGTATTTGATTAGATTGCCCTCTTCATCACGTTTTTCAAACACACTTGTATTATAACTGGCTCCAAACGTATGAAATGCCAGCTCCGGATATTTGGCATCCACGGAAATTTCTGCCCTGCGGGTAAGTCCGGGTTCCCTGGAACGAACCCCGTAGGTTGATCTTAATCCCACCTGTTCATAGACCTCACATCCAGCCAGTTCCGCAGTATCACGTAAAAGTGCGACAAAATCTTCCTCCGGCATATTTTTGGTAACTTTCATTTCCACGCCATTGATGGCAATAACGCCTTCCGAGTCAGGTGAATAACCAACAAAACCATATGCACTTTCCGCAGTGGTCACCGTAAACGTATATTCTCCAGGCAGAACCGAATCCGAAATATACATCCTCTCAAGCTGCACTGATGTCACCAGCGTATCCGAAGATCCATCCAGAAGCGCCTTGGTATTATACTCTGTATCCGTGGAAATCCGGTCCACTTCTTCTGTCAGCTTATTGATTTCATCCTGTATCGCAGAACGCTCGTCAATGGAATTCGTGTCGTTTCCCGCCTGAACGCAAAGCTCCCGTATTCTCTGCAGGATGCTGGACACCTCGTTCAGCGCCCCGTCTGCAATACGAAGCAGGGACTGTGCATCTGTCGTGTTGGATTTTGCACGGTCCAGTCCGTCAATCTGCGCTTTCATTTTATGGGAAATGGCAAGACCTGCCGGATTATCGCCAGCCCTGTTGATTTTAAATCCGCTTGAGAGCCGTTCCATGGAAGCACTCAGCTTGTTTTCTGTCCTCAGTAAATTTTTGTTTGTCATTACTGCAGACATATTGCGGTTAATTTTCATGTTTTTCCCTTCTGTATATATGTACGATTGAGCTTCCATGCCCGTTCATTTGACATTCCATGTCGTTTCACCTGCTTAATATATCGTCACCTTTCCCGCTTTTTTTAACCCATGCATAAACAATAATTGCGGACGGCTGCCGCTTCCTGGCATAACAGCCCACCGGACATCCGGCAAAATTATAAAATTATATGCATAATTTGCATTTACAGGGAAATCGTATTATAATAACACCATTAAAATGATAATTGCAAAGGAGGATTTATCCAATGGCAAAAGTAACAAAGGATACCATGATCGGGGAGCTGCTCCAGATTGATGAGGGTATCGCACCTATTCTTTTAAATATCGGCATGCACTGTCTGGGCTGCCCGTCTTCACAGATGGAAACCATCGCAGAAGCTGCAGTGGTTCACGGTATTGAGCCGGACGATCTGGTGAATGACATTAATGACTACCTGGAACATTCACAGGCATCATAAAAATAAAAAGGGCTGCCTGTTAAATTCAGGCAGTCTTTTTATTTAATACAATATTCTTTCAGGATATATCCCCTGCAGCGCAGACCTGCATGTAAAAATTCCTGTATTATAACGCAGCAAGCATCTGGAGCGCCCGCGGTCCGGTAATTTTTCTGCCGTGCTCAGAAAAAAATGCCCCCATTGCCGTGGTGTAGTTCTTCTGTCTTGCATATTCACAGATGATATTGCAGATTTTATTGAACTCCTCCGGTGTGTGATCATCTTTGTGAATCACCAGATAAAAGCAGTTCTTGTTTTCATTTTTGTACAGGTCATTGCGCCCGTCGTAATAATCCGAAAGCACGTGTGCCAGCCGTTCCACCTGTTCCAGTGTCGGAAATTCAAACATTTTTGTGAAATCTGCCGGAACCTGCTCAAGCGTAACAGCTTCTTCCTTCTGTTCCAGCGTGGCGGAAACTTCCTTGGCTTTTTCCCTGATTTTATTAAAGATTCCTAAAATATCATCTGCCCCTTTCGGACTGGCAACATTCTGGGAATCCGTTTCATGAAACAGGGCATCCTCATCCAGTTCGGAAAAATTGGAAAACCTTGTATCCAGCTCCTCCGGATATTCCACCTTTGTAATCAAAAGAATAAGAGATTCCGAGGACAACGGAATTGCTTCTACCATTAGCGGGATATCGTTTGCTTCAAATCCGAACTCATAATTGGCCTGCTGTATCATGTCATGGAAAAGTCCTTTTGCTTTGTCAGTCCCGTATGCCAGCTCGCGCAGATTTATCTGGCGGTCAGCCAGATCCTGTCTGGTCAGCGTGCACCGAATCTGATTTTCATTTACTTTTTCAATTTTCATTACATCACATCCTTACCTTCAAAATCCCGTAACTGAACACTCCTGTGCCTTATCTGTATTCTGACAGTTACCTCAGTCGTTCAATTAATTATAATCAATCACAGATACGTTGTAAAGTTTTCATTTATAAAATTTTTTTAAAAACCTCTTGCAATGTCAATTTATTTGTGTTATAAGTTTATGCATGAGATGCGTTCCATACCAAAAGGAGCGTATGACAAATAATAACAATTTTATTCTGTCAGGAAGATACGAACTGCTTGAGCCCCTTGGCCAGGGACAGTGCGGAAAAGTATTTCTTGCCAGACAACTATCTCTGGAGTTGAAACGTGCCATCAAGTTAATCCCCAAAACGGATGCACTTTCACCCTTCGCAATATCTGAGGCAACGATTCTGACAGCAGTTCAGCATTCTGGAATCCCCACGATTTATGATTTTGAAGAAGATGAATCTTTTTACTATCTTGTGGAAGAATATATTCAGGGTGATACCCTGGAAGAATTTTTGCTTCATCAACAGTCAATTTCCCAGAATTTGTTTTTTAAATTTTGCGACCAGCTTTGCGGCATTTTTGCCTGTCTGCATTCACTGTGCCCCTCTCCGGTCCTTTACCGGGACCTGAAACCGGAGCATATTATAGTATGTGGATTACAGTTAAAATTAATCGACTTCAGCGCCGCATCATTTATTGCCAGTTCTGGAAATGGCTTCAATGATTTCGGGAATGCAGAGTTTTCTGCTCCGGAGCTTGTCTCCGGCCATCCGGCGGATCTGACCTGTGATATTTACAGTATTGGAAAAATCATGGAATTCATGACATCCTTTTTAGATGCCGCCACATCTCGGAATATCCAGCCTGTTATCCAAAAAGCCACGCAGACGGATCCCGGACTACGATACCAGACAGTTCTGGAACTTTCCGCTGCACTTAAAAAAGCAAATGATAATAAGGGTGGAACGCATCTCAGGCAGATTGTCGCAGTTATCGGAAGTCATCCGGGCTGCGGGTGCACACATATTGCATTTTCCCTTACCTGCGCCCTGAACCATCTCGGTATAGACAGCGTATACCGGGAAATGAACCCTACCAGCCATCTGTGCAGAGCAATGAAACAGCTTTCAGGGGTCCGGGAGCGGAAAGGATGTTACAGTTACCGGTGTTTTAAAGGTTATCCCAGATATGATGAGGGCATTGAAATCCCGGAGCCTGATGCAGAAATAATCATTGAAGATTATGGATGCCACTACGACAGCAGACGTCTGGTAACTGCAGACCGGATTCTGTATGTCTGCGGAGGCGCACCATGGCACCGCGGCAATGCCAGGCCTGAAGACTTTCTTTTTAGACGTCTGGGAAAACGCATGAATTTCATCGTAAACCTGTGTGACCGCAACTCTGCCATCTACTATGCCAGAAAATTTTCTGTGCAGGTATATCCGTATCCTTTTGATACCGGTATTTTCTGCATGGACAAAAAGAAACTGGACTTTGTCCACTGGCTGTCTTTTGAGAAGAAAAAGAACCGTCTGTTTAAACATTCCGGCAGGCGTCAAAAAATCCGCTGACAAAATAAAAACAGAATGCCATGGAATATCCTGCGCACACGGGAGGTACATATGAAAGAAGACCATATGCGAATTTTTGCCCCTGCCATGTTTAACACGGTTTCATGTCTTCAACAAAGAACCCATTTCACACACTGCCTTCGGGTACAGAAATCTAAAACGAAAGGAGAATGGTTATCACAATGACAAGCAGTACTGACCAGCTTTTTATAGAGCTGCGTCCGGAAATACACCAGGGGCTTGTTATTACACTTGCTGGTGTAAAATAAACAATAAAAAAATTTAAAAACAGCCGGGAATCTGGCATTCGGCAATAAACTATAACAGGGAGTCTCAATGCAAAACCTGCCGTCTGCCAGGCGCCGAAAAAAGATACGGGAACCGGCAGCCGCCGGTTCCCAAATTTGTTGAAACCGTACAGACAGAGTGATATAATCGGGGTATATCATATTAGGAGAAAGGAATACCAATGAAAAAGAAATCATTATCCATTATTATTGTCTGTGCCGCAATCTTACTCATTATTGTACTCGCAGGTGCCGTTTTTCTCATCCGCAGATACACGCCAAGCACCGAACACAAGGATCTGAACAGCTATTACGGGCTAACTTCTAATGACGAAGTAGCTATTATATTAAATGACGAAGTTACGGATGCAAAGGCAAAAGTAATAGATGGTCATATATATCTTGACTACAGCTTTTTACACGACGAACTTAATTCCCGTTTTTACTGGGATCATAACGAAAATATACTTCTGTATGCCACTGCGCGGGATCTGGTTTCTGCCACTGCAGACAGCAACAGCTACCTGGTTACCAAGTCATCTGTGGATTACGGACGTCCGGTAGTCAAAGCAAACGCGGATACCGCATACGTCGATCTGGAATTTGCAAATGAATATTCCGATTTTGAGTATAAATATATAAAAGAGCCCCACCGTATTGTAATTACAAACCAGTGGGGGGACTATGAAACAGCTTCTTTAAAAAGAAATTCGAGCATCCGTTTCAAGGGCGGCGTTAAAAGTCCCATCTTAAAGGATGCAAAAGCAAAGGAAGAAGTATCGGTTCTCGAACAGGGGGACAAATGGACAAAGGTAATGACAGAAGACGGTATTATCGGCTACCTGAAAAACCGTATGCTTACCTCCGCCGAAACCAAGACCCGCAAAAGTGATTTTAAACCGGAAGAATTTTCCCATATTACAAAGGACTTCACAATTTGTATGGCATGGCACCAGGTCACAAACCAGACTGCCAATTCATCCATTACCAGTGTGCTTGCAGGCACAAAGGGAATAAATGTAATTTCCCCGACATGGTTTTATCTGAATGATAATGAAGGAAACCTTGCCTGCCTTGCCAGTCTGGACTATGTAAACTACTGTCATTCACAAAATGTGGAAGTCTGGGGGCTTTTCAGCAATCTTGAAAACAAGGATGCAGATTCTGCAGAGGTTCTGACACATACTTCCAAACGGCAGAATCTTGTAAACCAGATTATTTCCATGGCAATCCAGTATAATCTGGATGGCATCAACCTGGATTTTGAAGCTTTAAGCCGTGAAAAGGTAGGGGATGCCTATATCCAGTTCGTGCGGGAGCTTTCCATCAAGTGTTCCAACAACGGCATTGTATTGTCTGTTGACAACTATGTTCCAACCGAGTATACATCTTTCTATAACCGTAAAGAACAGGCGGATTTTGCCGATTATGTTGTTATCATGGGGTATGATGAGCACTATGCCGGTTCGGATGAAGGTTCTGTATCTTCGCTTGGCTGGGTTAAACAGGGTGTGGATGATACCTTAAAGGAAGTCCCTTCCAGCCAGGTTATTCTTGGAATGCCGTTTTACACACGGGTATGGTCCTTAACCCCGTCCGAAGAAAAATCAGAAGACGGTTCGGATTATACCGTTTCCTCTCAGGTCTATGGTATGAAAGGTGCAAATGACCTTCTTACCACAATGGGTGCAGCAAAGACCTGGCAGGCGGACAGCGGACAACATTATGCAGAATTCAGGGACGGGGATAATCTCTGCAAGGTCTGGCTGGAAGATTCGGCTTCTGCTGAGGAGCGTCTGAAGCTGATTGATGAAAAAGAACTTGCAGGCGCATCTTTCTGGAAGCTCGGATTTGAAACAAGTGATATCTGGGATACAATTATTAAGTATATTAATTAGATTCTCCGCATAAATTGAATTAACGATTACAAAAGCCTTTTGCAAACAGCAGGAGGCTTTTTATTTCTAAAAGTATTCCGGGGGATATATGAAGAAAAAATTTGAAATCTTAATGGTTGCTTGTCTGTTTGTCAGTTCATTCTTTCTGGCACGCGCCGGAGCTGCACTGGTCTCTTCCAAAAATGCTGATAAATCAAAACCGTGCATTGTTCTGGATGCCGGTCATGGTGGTGCCGATCCAGGTAAAGTCGGAAATAATGATGTTTTGGAAAAGGATATTAATCTCTCCATTGTATATAAACTGAAAACCCTTTTTGAAAACAAAGGGTTCCGGGTTGTTCTGACACGCACTGACGACAAAGTTCTTGCCGATGAAAATTCAAAGAATGTCAAGGTTGAGGATTTGCGCAACCGTGTTGCGTTGATAACAGAAACCATGCCGCTCATGACCATCAGCATCCACCAGAACAGTTTTCCGGACAGTTCCGTCTGCGGACCCCAGGTATTTTTTTACGACCAGTCCCCGGAAGGAAGAAAGATTGCTGAAATCATCCAAAACAGTCTGAATACTATGATAAACCCGCCAAAACCGCGTGTTTTCAAGTCCAACAACGACTATTACATACTCAAAAAAACACCCACACCTACTGTAATCGTAGAATGCGGGTTCCTGAGCAATGAAGCAGAAGCCACCCTGCTGACCGATGAAGCCTACCAGGAAAAACTGGCGCGTGCTGTCTATCAGGGTGCTCTTGAATACCTGGATGGTCCAAAAGAAAAAGAGTCCGCAACAGAATCTTCCGAACAGACGGAAGCTTCCGGAGCAACCGAAACATCAAATTCAGCCGGAATACCTGAAGCAACGGAATCTTCCGGCTCGGCAGGAATTCCCGAATCTACCGGAACCCCTGAACCGACCGAAGCTTCTAAACCGACTGCAGTTTCTGAATCGACTGAATAAAACCTTCTGCAATGGAATACAGCCGGCTGGTCTGCACCTGATTCTTACTGTCATCTGCCAGCTCGCCATTTTCCGCCATCTTCTGTTCCCTGTTAATTCCCGCCATCTCACACCGGGCAAAAGACAAGTCTGATACACAGGCTACATTTAAATTTACGGCTTCTTCCCCGCCATCTGCTGTCTGCAGGAAACTGGTAAGCATATCCAGATGACTGGTAAGAAGCTGTCTGGTATCCTCACTGTCTACAGCAATCATACCGGAAAGACTGCTCTCCTTTGCCTGGAAAGAAGCCGTGACCTTACCCAGACGTTCGCTGTCAAACATAATATCAACAAAACCTTTCTCTTTTTTGCCGCGTATTACCTTAAGTGATACACCCATGACAGATTCACCGGTTTTAACAGGAATCATATAACTTTCTTCCTCTGCCTTTTTGGCACATAAGGCAAGCTGGTGTGTAACCTGGCGCATGGCGCGCATATCCAGCATCCTGACTTCGGAATCATCCTCTATAATCATGGTATCCATGACATGCTCTGCCACTTCCGCGAGCGTCTCCTGCGCTTTTTTCAGTTCATCCGGATTTTTCAGTGCTTCACCAAAGTCTTCGAGTACCTTGTTCTTTAAATCCGCAATTTTTTCCATGGCGTCTTTGGAAAAGCTGTCTTTTTTCCACAGCCGCTCCATCATCCGATTTGGCTGGCGTAACATCTCATTTGCCGCCATGATGTTTGCCAGAGAATTTGTAATATCATAGCGATCCAGAAATGCATATACGTCTTCCGGCATTTCAAGCGCCTGCTGGTACAAATTAAGCTGTTCCTGACGGTAATCCGCCTCCAGCGCCTGCTCCTGGGAAGGCTCTTCCATTTGTGCAAGCGCTTCTGCAAGCTGCTCCGGCGTCATGTTCTGCCAGTTATCCTCCCCAAGTACTGCAAGCTTCTGCGGACTGACTGCATCCATAATGTCGTGGATACAGTTCTGCTGGAATCCCGCCGTTATCTGGTCATCAATCCTTGCACCCTTTACGGAACCGTCCACACCCTCAAACTCATCTGAAACAGTATAGTCCATCACGCCTTTTTTACTGGAACGGACTGCCATCAGCAGATTGCGCATAGTAACGTCCGAGCCCTGGTTCATAAGAAAACCAAGTGCTGCCCCGTCTGATTTTTCCACCTGCGCAATTAACCGGTAAATTCCTATGTAACTGCTGCGCTCCTCCTCGGATATTTCGTTGTTCTGTTCCAGTTTATAAAGAAACTTACTAAATCTTTCCTGCTCTTCGTTTCCCGTTTCCTGCTTAATCATTTCCGCCGCTTTATTCAGCTGTTCCATATTCATGTCAAGCGGATTTTCGCCTCTCCGGATCATCTCCAGCGTTACTGCCGGATTCATATTACGGAACGCACGCTGCATCTGTTCATCCATCGCTTTTACTCTGGTAATATTCTCCGTGGTAACCGCAGTCTGGTTGTAGGCAAGAATCCTGACAGCACGCCGGTTTCCTTCGCCTGTTTCCAGGTTCAGGTCTTTTAAAATATCATCCACATTGGAAAATGCTTTCTGGATGGAATCCCCCATATCCTTTCTCGGAGCTGTCATCAGGGTTTCATAGCCGGCACTTGCCCTCGCAAGCTCCTGCTGCAGATTCCTGCCGCTCTCATGTATGGAGGCAACTGTATCTTCCGGCTGAATCTGTCCCAGTATATATGCCGGCTGGCCCTTCATCTCATTGAAAACATCCATGGTCTGTACCATGGTATCCACATTTTCATCCGTGGCAGCTACCCCTGCCCCGTCCAGAAGTTCACGATAATACTGGCGTTCCTGCTCCTTTAAATCCTCTACGATTTCCTCCAGCTGCTGTGTATCCACCTCAATTCCCTGCTTCAGCATTGCAGAACGCACTTCGCTTGTCATGGCAAGACGAGTTTCTTCCAGCTGACGCCTGGCAGTAATCATCAGCGCATCCCCCGGTCTTTTACCTGATGCAACTGCTTTTGCCATGACATCTACCACATGGTTCCAGTCCATTTCATCATTTTCCAGCTGCAGGGAAAGCGTCTGTAACTCCATATAGTAACTGAGGTTTTCAGTGGTCAGGGCAATTCCGTTTGCAATCAGCCACTTACTGTCTGCGACTGATGTCTCATCAGCAGTAAGCCCTGCTTCTTCGATAATCTGCTTTATCTGAGCATCAAGCTCTGTATACTCTGTTTCCGTAACATCCACGGTATCCTGCTGTGCACTGTGTTCTGCAATATAAACATTATATATACTTGGCTCAAGTCCGTTGTTTAAAAGATAAGCCATTGCGCTGCCGCTGATTCCTTTCATGGATGCCGCCTGTGCCAGCGCTTCCCTGCTGTCAGAAAGATTTGCTGCTGTTGCAGGAAGATCATATGCTGCAAGTGCCTGCAGAATCTGGTTCGTTACCGCAGGATTCCCGGTCAGTTCCTCCAGCTGTTCCTTTGTAAGACTCTCCCCGTACTGTGAAATATCCACCCCGGCCTGTGCCAGCGCCGCTTTAATTTTATCAGTAACTGTAATAATGGTACGGCTGTCGGAATCCGTGATGGAAAACCCGTCTTCTTCCAGCTTCTTTGCATCCCCTTCAGATGTCATATTTGACACAACGGCCACTTCGTTTTTCCTGTCATCAGCTGACAGTAATGCACCCGACTGGACCTGTTCTGCAATTGTTTCCTGCTCCTTCTGCTTTGCCGGATTTTCATAGGTTGCCATATTTATGCTTTTCCCCGGCACGCCCTCACTTTTATCAAAATACTCTGTCTGCACGCCAAAAATAGTTTTGTTTTCCGGCATATTCGCCTGATATGCAGCAATCGCTTTGCTGCTGTTATCGCGCACTGCGTTTTTTGTTACACCTTCCCATAGGTTTTTCTGTTCAACCTGCATCTGTTTCCTCCCTGTACTGTAACACTCCATGTTTTTTATATCGGCAGTATCCTCCAAAAACTAAAGAAGCTGCACAGACTTATGAACAATCATAAATCTGTACAGCTGCCTTTTTAATACTTAAACACTGCCACGCCGTATGCAGGAAGCGGATATGCAATGGAATAATCCATACCATCGCTGGCGATGTTTACCGGCTTATAAGAAATCTGACGGTCTGCATCATCCCCTCCGAACTGCGGGTCCCCGCTGTGTAATACAAGTTTGCAGTTCTTTTTCACCGGAACGCCGAAACGGTAATCATCCCTTGCCACCGGTGTAAAGTTAATAATGAAAATCAGGTTGTTCTTACCATCTTTACTCTTACGGATAAAACTGAAAATACTGCGTTCATTATCATCCGGATTTATCCACTGGAATCCTGCCCAGCTGCTGTCCAGCTCGTAAAGACACGGATTCTTCCGGTACAGTTTTAACAGTGCTTTCACCCAGTCCTGCATTCCCTTATGTCTTGGATCCTGCAGAAGGTACCAGTCAAGCTCACGCTCTTCACTCCATTCACGCTCCTGCGCGAACTCCTGTCCCATGAACAACAGCTTTTTACCGGAATATCCCATCATAAACGCATAACCTGCCATGAGGTTTTTAAACTTGTCGCCCTCAAGTCCCGGCATTTTGTTCAGCATGGAGCATTTCAGATGAACCACTTCATCATGCGAAAGTACCAGAATATACTTCTCACTTTCATTATAGCTCATCGCAAATGTCATCTTGTTATGGTTATCCTTGCGGAACAACGGATCCAGTTTCATGTAATCCAGAAAATCGTGCATCCAGCCCATGTTCCATTTATAGCTGAAATTCAGACCATCCTCTTCAACTGAGCCTGTCACCTTAGGCCATGCGGTAGATTCCTCAGCTATCATAAGCGCACCCGGATTTCTTCCCAGAATCAGCGTATTAATATGCTTGAAAAACTCAATTGCCTCTAAGTTCTTATTGCCGCCGTATATATTCGGCACCCACTGTCCGTCCTGCTTGCCATAATCCAAATAGAGCATGGACGCAACTGCATCCACACGAAGTCCGTCTATATGATAGTTTTCAACCCACATCAGGGCACTGCCGATCAGGAAATTTTTCACTTCATTTTTTCCATAATCAAAAATCTTTGTTCCCCAGTCCGGATGTTCTCCCTTGCGTGTATCCGCATATTCATAGGTCGGCGTACCGTCAAAATTAGCCAGTCCGTGTGCATCCCGCGGAAAATGTGCCGGAACCCAGTCCAGAATCACACCGATCTTGTTCTTATGAAATTCATTCACAAGATATGCAAAATCCTCCGGTGTACCATAGCGTGAAGTCGGCGCATAGTATCCGGTCACCTGATATCCCCATGAACCGTCAAACGGATACTCCGAAATCCCCATCAGTTCCACATGTGTATATCCCATTTCCTTTACATATGGAATTAATGATTTTGCCACCTCTCTGTAACTGTAAAAGCCCTCATCCTCACGGCATGGATGACGCATCCAGGAACCAATATGCACCTCATAAATCGCAATCGGCTGCTCATAAACAGTTTCCTTGTCAAGCTTTGCACGCTCCTCCATCCATAAACTGTCTGTCCATTTAAAATGGCTGATATCTGTTACGACAGATGCTGTTTCCGGACGCAGCTGCGCATAATTCGCATAAGGATCAGCCTTGTACAGCCGGTCCCCATCCTCGGTTTCAATCAGGAACTTGTACCTGCACCCGGCTTCCACGCCCGGAACAAACAGCTCATAAACTCCCATTGTCTCCGGATCCACCCGCTGCATCTGGTGGGATGTCTCATTCCAGCCATTAAAATCCCCTATCACATATACTGCATACGCATGCGGTGCCCATACATCAAAGCAGACACCTTTTTTCCTGCCTACAGTCATAAGATGCGCTCCCATCTTACGATAAATGTCATAGTGTGTTGCCTGTCCAAATAAATAGCAGTCCATTTCTGTAAAATTACTCATATTTGTCCCTCCAACTTATTATTCCCCTAAATCTTATTCAAAATCCTTCTCCCTTAGTACAATCCGGTCATCATCGGTATACCTGTTTGCCGTCAGAATACTAAACGCTTTCTTCAGTCCTCCGTGTGCTTCGCGGTCGATTGCCTCATCCACGATTTCCTTGACCTCTGTCAGTGTAGTTGCCTGATCTAAACGCTGAATATTGCTGATACGGTTATACAGAGCCAGCACTGCCATATCATCTATCTTGTAACCCAGCTCCCTGGAATAGGATCTTGCAAATGTAACCAGTTCATCATTCGTAAAAATCGGAACGGAAATCTGTTCGGTGAATTTCCGGGCAAATCCCTCATCCTGCGCAAGCAGTTTTTTTATTCCTTTAGAAGTATCTTCCAGTATCACAAGCAGACCGCTGTCATTCTGCTCCATTAAAAGTGATAATGTCAGTTCCGCCTGAAGGCTCAGCCCTCCTGCCTGTTCAATGATCAGGCATCCGCCTGAAACCTTCCGTAACAGTTTGACAAGATCCTTCTCATTTAATACTTCTGCCTGAATTTTTCCTATTTTACCATCCGGATATCCGGTTTCCTGCTGCAAAACTTTGATTATACTTGTCGCCAGTGTCGTCCTTCCGCTTCCCTGGCTTCCCTGGATAATGAGATTTCCATGGTCCGCATTCCCTTTATCTTTCAGCCTTTTTGAAATGCCCGCCAGTGCTTTGCACAGCTGGTCCTCCATCCCTTTTACCGGCATGAAATAGGAAAATACTGCTTTCTGCTCATCTGTCAGTTCCAGAGCCGGAGTCTCATCCTCTGATGCTGTATCATCACCCAGGTCTTCCAGATCAGGAATATCGGGTATGCGTATTGTCTTTTCCTTCCATGTTGAACGGTCCTGCGGCCTGGTTCTTACAAAAGCAAATTCTTCTGCATGTGTTTCCTCAAAAGAAGAACTTTGTTTTACTGATTTCTCTTCCGGAGGCCTTTGCAGATATTTTGGTTCTGCAGGTTTTTCCATCTCCGTACTGGTGTCCACAGCTGACAGATAATCCGGTACCTCAGGCTCTGTCTCGCTGTCTGCACCTGAAAGATTATCTGGCATTCCTGTCTCAGCCACATTATCCGCTTCTGACAGATTTTCCTGTACTTCTAACTCTGTATGATTTTCCAGCGGAATATTCATAACCTCTGATTCCAGTCCGGTAATCGGTTCTTTTAAATATTCCGTTACTTCCGGTTCTGTTTTGGTATCTGTACCTGACAGATAATCTTTACTCTCCTGCCCTGCTACGGTGTCTTCACCTGAAAAATAACCTGAACTTTCTGGTTCTGTCGCAGTAACTGCATCTGACTGATAATCCAAAACTCCCGGTTCTGCCGCACTGCTTTCACCTGACAGATAATCTGAGCCCTCCGGTTCTGCCGAAGTGCCTCCACCTGGCAGATAATCTGCAACCCCAGGTTCTGCCGAAGTGTCTTCACCTGACAGATAATCTGTAATCCCAGGTTCTGCCACACTGGCTGCCCCTGACAGATAATCTGTACCTTCCGGCTCTGCCACACTGCCTGCCCCTGACAGATAATCTGTAACCTCCGGTTCTGTCACGGTGTCTGTTTCCGGCAGATAATCCGCTGCCTCCGGTTCTGCTACATTCTGGATTCCTGACAAAATATCTGCAGTCTCCGGTTCAATACCGGTAACAGGTTCCTTTAAGTAATCCGGTACTTCCGGTTCACCCGGAATATATGGAACTTCCTCCTGCGGCGGTTCTCCAAAAGTATCTGGAACCTCCTCTGCTGACGGTTCAGCTGAAATAAATGATTCTGATACTGTCTGTTCCTCCGGGTTATGCTCTTCTGCCCCGAACAGACCTTCTGATGCCATAGCTGCATCCGCCAGATCCTGCAGGTACTTTTCTTCCAGAAGTTCCTTCGGTGTAACTCCGGCATCCAGTTTCGGCATTACATCGGTCAGGCGTTCCATTAAATCGCCCGCCTGCTGCAGTGCGCGTACCTTCGCAGATTCCAGTTTCCTCTGCTTCGCGTCTTCAAGCGCTGCCTCTGCCGCGCGTTTGGTACGCTCCCACTCGTCCAGAACTTCTTCTATCGTAATCTGTCCTGTAATCTGATGCTCAATCTGTTTACGTTCATCTGTCATCAGACGAATCTGACCGTCCGAATCCTCCCCAAGCATTTCCTGGAAATTAAGCCTGAGTGAACCGTCAATCTCCTCGTCTGTTTCTATATATGGTATCCGTTTTTCTGTCTCTTCCTCTTTCGGAAGCTGCAGATACGGGATTTCTTCAACAATTTTATTAATACTGTCCAGTGTGTCTGTAACTGTTTCCTTCTCCGTGGCTTCCATAATCTGCTGCATGCCCCTGGCAATCTCTTCCTGCAGATTCACGGTATTGTAACGCTCCGGATTTATATCAACCTTCGGAATTTCCACCGGATCATGTACCTGCTCTTCCAGATGCGGCTTCTCATAGGCAGCATCCCTTGCCTGACGGTAGGAACGGTACTTCTCCTCCTGCACCTTTGTCAGCGGCTGGTAAAGCATCTTCAGCTCCAGTGCGCGCTCCACATACGGACCATCGCCAAACCAGAGAATCAGCTCATCACAGGCATCAATACATTTATCACTCAAGCCAGCTTTATGGTACAGATATGCCAGCTCATATGCCCATTCTTCCGTATATTCCTGTTCTTTTAATTCTTCCAGAATCGGAATCAGGTCAGAATAGGATGCTCCTTTTGCTTTCTGAATGTCATAACGGAGCACAAACTTCAGGGTATCATGCGGCGCAATCTCAACAAACTCATCATAATAATCCTGCGCCGCCTGATAATCCTGCATCTTAATTGCCACTGTAGCAAGGCGGTAAATAATCATCCTGCCAATCGGCGAACGGTCATATGCCATGAGAAGCACGTCGCGGCTGTCCTCAAAGCGCTGTGTTTTTTCATAAATTTCTCCCGCCTTGACAAGTGCATTTACATTTTTAATTTTATTCCAATTTATGGTATCCGCAATTTCCGCTGCCTCATCATACTTCTCCTCTGCATAAAGGGATTTCATCTGATCCAGCTTCAAATTGTATTCGTATTTATCCACCTGTTGTCACCTCATACTGGAAAATGTGTAACGTTTTCACAGAATTACTAATCTACTAAAGTATACCACAGGCAGCAAATAGTGTCAAAAAATATAGAAATCATTTTTTTACTCATTTTTAGATTTTTTTTCTTCTTTCTGCGGACGTGCTTTTTTTTCTTTTTCCTCATCCTCAAAATACTGGAATGTCCTGGTTTTTGCATCTACTGCTGAAATTTTTACATAAGCATCCGTTTCCATGGGCATCGCTTTTTTCTTAATGCTGTGGTTGACAAGCCTTCGGATGATATAATAAATCATTGCAAAAACCGGTACTCCGAGAAGCATTCCAAGGAACCCGAACATGCCGCCTCCGATTAAGATTGCAAACATTACCCAGAACGATGTCAGACCGGTCGAACTTCCCAGAATTTTTGGTCCAATAATATTGCCGTCCACCTGCTGTAAAATAATAATAAAAATCACCAGGTAAAGAGCGTGCCACGGACTCTGGATAATTACCAGAAATACCGCCGGTACCGCACCGATAAACGGACCAAACGCCGGAATAATATTTGTCACACCAATAATCACTGATACCAAAAGCGCATCCGGAATTCTTAAAATACTGCATCCAATATAGCAGATTACACCGATAATTGCTGAATCCACAATTTTTCCAATAATAAACCCGCCGAATATCTCATCTGCTTTATGCATTGTTTCAAGGACAATATTTCCTGCTGTCGGCTTGAAGATTGCATATACCATTTTTTTCATCTGTCCGATCAGGCGCTCTTTAATCATCAGAACATAAACCGCAACAATGATACCAATGACAAAATTCAGCAGTCCCCTTACAACGGAAATTACCCCTGAAGTAAACTGGACAATATAAGTCTGTGCCTGCGGAAGCAGGGTGGTTATCCATTTTTCCAGTTCGTCTGTCAGATTCGTCAGAAATTCGCTAATCCGATCGGTTACTTCAAGCTTTCCAAACCTGCCGTTCTGGATGGTTGCGATAAAATTGCTTACGCTTTTCGGCATCGTGTCAATCAGACTGGCAACACTTGTTACGAGTGCCGGTGTCACCGCCCAGATTAACAGTGTCAGAATCACCAGAAGAAAGATAATCGATCCCGTAATCGCAAACGCCCTTGCCAGTTTTGCGGACTGGCCTTTCTTTTTGCAGCGTTTTTCGAAAAACACGAGAAGCGGCTTTTCCAGAAACTTCATGACAGGATTTAAAATATAGGCCAGCACAAGTCCGATAATAATCGGCTGCGCCGCCTGAAGAAGCTTACTGAATCCATCCGCCAGCCCTTCCCTCCTGCGCATCCGGAAATACAGCATAATACATCCGCCGAATGCAGCAAAAAGCATGATGCCAATTTTGAAAAGCAGCAGATTCTGCTGCTTTCCCTGTTTTTTCTGTTCTTCCAGTTCTTCCTGTGTGATATTTTCTTTTTCCAGACTACTCATTTAAAATCACCTACCCCCGATAATAATTAATCAGGCATCCTTTTAAAATAATGTCTTTTTCATCCGGCGTCAGCTCACCCATTTTCAGGGTAAACGGCGCCAGGGAACCGTCTTTTACAACATATGCTTCAAACTCTGTCTTCCCTGCGGCAACCGCCTCACGGATTCCCGGCAGGAACAGATAGTCAAGATTTTTAAACGGCAGTTCTTCCCCGTCAATGATAAGCGGAAGCATACCCCAGTTAATCAGGTTTGAACGGTAACGCTTGGTTGCATATTCATTGGCAATATTTGCCCAGCCGCCAAGTACCTTCTGGCAGGAAGCCGCCTGTTCACGCGCAGAACCGTCGCCCGGCTTTACGGCAAATATGGTACTTCCAAATCCAACATTGGCGCGGCTGACATTATCAAATTTTGATTTAATAATATCCATAACCTCATGAACTTCAGGCAGTGCATCGCCCGGACACTGGTCTGCCTCAACCGCCTTCTGGGCTTTCTGAATCTCCTTCGCACGGCCCACATACTCCGGGTCCTTTCTGGAAAGGGCAAACTCAGCCAGTCCGAGCGGATTGGAACGGAAGGAAGAAGTTTCACCGGAAGGAATCAGCTCATCCGTTGTTGTAACCGGATCGTGAATCTCGGACACTACTTTTAATACCAGGTTCTCAGGAAGCGCGCTCATTGCCGGCCAGTCCTTGATATTTGGACCAAACTGAATCTCCACATCCGGATCTGCCACACCCTTACTGTCAAATACGCGGTTATCATAAATTGTTTTGTCAAAGAAATACTTTGGTTTGCTGTATGTTACATCAATGTCTGTTGCAGCTGTCAGATATCCCTTGTTCGCTGCTGTGGCTGCAATGGAACGTGCATCCATCAGTGCAACAGAGGAAACCTGTCCGTTCTGCACCTTTGAACCTTCACGGTTCGGGAAGTTACGTGTGGAATGACGGATGGAAAATGCATTGTTTGCAGGCGTGTCCCCTGCGCCGAAACACGGACCGCAGAACGCTGTCTTAACAATTGCACCGGTAGCCATCAGGTTGGCAACCGCCCCGTTTTTCACCAGTTCCATATAAATCGGCGTTGATGCAGGATATACACTTAATGTAAATTCATCCGCACCAATGGAAGTTCCTTTTAAAATATCCGCCGCATCGCAGATATTTTCAAATCCGCCTCCGGCACAGCCGGCAATAATACCCTGGTCCACATAGAGCTTTCCATTACGTACCTTGCTCTTTAAGTCCAGATTCACCTTACCGTCAAAGCTGACCTGCGCACGCTTTTCACAGTCATCCAGAATATCCAGCAGGTTTGCATTCAGTTCTTCAATGGTATAGGTATTGCTTGGATGGAACGGCATTGCAATCATTGGTTTAACCATACTTAAGTCTAACTCAATCAGGCTGTCATAGTATGCCACCTCGCCCGGATTCAGCTCTGCATAATCCTCCGCGCGTCCGTGAATCTCATAAAATTCCTTTACCTTGTCATCGGTTCTCCAGATGGAGGACAGGCATGTCGTCTCTGTCGTCATAACGTCCACACCAATCCGGTAATCCACGCTTAAGTTTGCCACACCCGGTCCGACAAACTCCATCACTTTATTTTTTACAAATCCGTTTCCAAAAACCTCACCGATAATGGCAAGGGCAATATCCTGCGGGCCTACCCCTTTCACCGGCTCACCTGTCAGATAAACACCGACAACTTCCGGCATGTCTATATCATAAGTCTTATTTAAAAGCTGTTTTACAAGCTCCGGTCCGCCTTCCCCGACTGCCATGGTACCAAGCGCACCATATCTTGTATGGGAATCAGAACCAAGGATCATTTTCCCGCCGCCTGCAAGCATTTCACGTGCAAACTGGTGGATTACCGCCTGATGCGGCGGCACATAAACCCCGCCGTATTTTTTGGCGCAGGTCAGTCCGAACATATGGTCATCCTCGTTAATTGTTCCGCCGACTGCACAGAGGCTGTTATGGCAGTTGGTAAGTACATACGGAATCGGAAATTTTTCAAGTCCTGATGCACGCGCTGTCTGAATAATTCCAACAAACGTAATATCATGGGAAGTCAGCTTGTCAAATTTAATCTGAAGCTTGTCCATGTTAGAGGATGTGTTATGCTCCTGTAAAACAGAATATGCAATCGTTTCTTTTTTTGCCTCTTCCGGTGTCAGGTTTTTTCCTGTCCTGTCCGCAACTGCTGCCGCAGCTTCCGGAGAGTTAATTATAATATCTTTACCCTGTATCAGATATGCTCCATTTTCGTGTAATTTCATTATACTGGTCACTCCTTCTTGTGCTTTGTTCCATTTCTGGCAGTATCATCCTGCTGAATAGTTCTCATTATATCTGTAAAAAGCTGACAAATCAAGCTTTCTGTCATATTTTATGAAACGTTATCGCCGCAATAAACAAATCCCCGTCCACTTTAATCTCGAATTCGCCGCCCATAAGTGTGGTAAGGTTCTTTGCAATCGAAAGTCCGAGTCCGCTTCCTTCTGTTGTTCGGGATTCTTCCCCGCGCACGAAACGCTCCGTTAAGTCAGGCATTCCGGCTGGAAGCTGCCGGCTGGATATGTTTTTTATGGTAAAAACAGCCGTCTGGTCATGCTCTTCCAGACTGACATACACCCTTGTATTTTCCAGCGCATATTTTGCCGCATTGGTATAAAGATTTTCAACCGCACGGTAAAGCTGTCGTCCGTCCGCCCTCACCATCACCGAATCATGCGGCAGCCTTGTTACTATGGTAAGTCCGCGCGCTTCAAACCTCTCGTTAAATTCACCTCCGGTCTGGTAAATCAGCTCCACAAAATCAATCTCCTGGATATCGAGCTTTATATTTCCCGAACTGATTTTGGAGGCTTCCACCAGATCCTCCGTAAGCTGTTTCAGTCTCTGGGATTTTTCATCCAGAATGCGGATATATCCCCTCGCTTTTTCATTATCCAGATTTTCACGTTTCAGCAGATCCACGTAATTAACGATGGATGTGAGCGGTGTTTTGATGTCATGGGAAACATTTGTAATCAGATCTGCCTTCATGCGTTCATTCTTGATGTGGTTCATAACTGCGTCGCTCATTCCGTCACGAATATGGTTTACCGCAACAGCCAGCTCCCGCTCCTGCCCATGGAAATTTTCGGCATCCAGCCTTGTGTCAAACGCCCCCGCCGCAATTTCCTCAATTGCCCTCTGGATGGCAAGCCGTTCCCTCGCCTTACGCGTAACCGGTTCCCTGAAACTGCCGGAAAGCCTGTCCCTGATAAAATGAAAAAGTACCCAGACCAGACTGTGCTGTAACAGTGTATTGTTTTTTGCACGGCGTACCATACTCAGATAAAATATTAAAAATCCCGCGTCTGTGAGATATCCAATGGTTCCAACCGCAACCAGCAGTCCGGAAAATTCAAAATGCAGTCCCCGCAGATTCCGGCACAGGTAAAATACCAGATAAATAAACATAATCATGAGGACAAGATGAAGGTCTGTGTACAGACGGTCAATGAAATTTAAATATATGCCGGGATCCTCCTCCGAACGGCGGCCGCAGATGTTTGTCAGCCAGGCAAGCGTCACAAAACTCCCCACCAGGCCGGTAACCATGAGCAGGCTGAGTTCCCCCAGTCCGCCTGCATGCATACGGATATTATAGCCTGTTCCATAAATACTGCAGACCATCAGCACCAGAAACATCTGGTGTATCACAATCGCCGCACCCTTTCGTCCGTTTGAATATTCTTTCATACGCGGTTATACCCCCGTTTCAATCTTGTATCCAACCCCCCATACCACTTTCAGGTAGCGGGGCTCCCTTGGATTAATCTCAATTTTTTCACGGATATGCCGTATATGCACAGCAACGGTATTATCAGCGCCGATTGCCTCCTCGTTCCAGATTTCCTCATAAATCTGACTGATGGAATAAACTTTTCCTTTGTTTTTCATGAGCAGTAACAGGATATTATATTCAATCGGTGTCAGCCTGACTTCCTCCCCGTCCACTGTCACCTTTTTTAAGTCGTCATTCATCACCAGCCCGCCTGCCTCGTAAACTGCCTCGCCCTGTACGGCGGAAGACAGTGTTGTATACCGGCGCAGCTGCGACTTCACTCTTGCCACAAGCTCAAGCGGATTAAACGGTTTTGTCATATAATCATCCGCCCCGACATTCAGCCCGAGTATTTTATCTGCATCTTCAGTTTTTGCAGATAAAATGATTATGGGAATACTGCTGCTCTGCCGCACCTGCAGGGTCGCACGGATTCCATCGAGCTTCGGCATCATCACATCAATGATCATGAGGTCAACAGGCTTCGTTTTTAATACCTCCAGCGCCTGCTCTCCGTCGTATACTTTTTCCACGCTGTATCCTTCCTGCTGCAGGTAAATTTCAATTGCGTCCACAATTTCTTTATCGTCATCACAAACGAGTATTGTCACTTACATACCCTCCTAACGCTTTCCACGTTTATGCGCAAGCCTGCCCTTCTTCTGGTTCTGCTCTTCTTTCCACTGGAAATAATCAGCATCGAGGTTAATACGGATTTCTGTTTCCCCGGTATCATCAGAATCTATATCCTGCTTTTTATCCTCCGAAAGATCCTTTTTTGTTTCTTCTTCAATGGAAAGCCCCAGCTTATCCAGATAATCCTGGTTTACTTTAATTTCAGTCTGCCGGTTCGCATATATGGAAGCTTCCTTTTTCGGGGCAGGTTTTCCTGCATTTTTTATTTTTTCCCTCTCGCGGTTCTGTTCTTCGATAATTTTCAGGTATTTTTCGGTGTCAACAAAATCCTGCATCTGGCTTTTAAGCTCAGACTGGTTTGCTTTTATGTTCTGGACTTCCTGCTTCATTTTTCCGTCCATGTCCGAACAGATTCCATTAACTTTTTCACGGGCAAGGTTCATGATTTCCTGCATACGGTTTAAGGCATCATCCATATACAGTACAGACGCCGCATACACATCCTCCGCCTTCCGGCTTGCGTCCCAGATTATTTTGTCCCCCTGCTTGCGAAAATCCCTCTCAGCCTTGTCGCGGCTGCGCTTTGTCAGTTCATACTCTTCCATAATCTGGTAGATACAGTTATTCAGTTCGGAAAGCAGATCCAGCATCTGCTTCTTATCCACGATTACCTTTGTCGGCTCCTTGGCGTACGGCTCGCTTTTGGACAATAATACATGAAGACTGCGCAATACCTGCTCTGTATTGGACTGTGCTCCCATTTTCCATTCTCCTTGCTCTTAAATCTTATACCTGATAATGCTAAACTGAAAAAAGACGACATCCAACCCAAGACGGTTTACGTTTTGTAATTGGCTGTCGTCCCCTATTTTCGCTTTATGTGCGATTATTCACAAACATATGGCATCATTGCCAGATGACGTGCTCTCTTGATTGCAACAGTAAGAGCTCTCTGATGCTTTGCACAGTTACCTGTGATACGGCGAGGAAGAATCTTTCCTCTCTCAGAGATGTATCTCTTTAACTTGTTGGTATCCTTATAATCAATGACATTATCCTTGCCGCAGAATACACAAACTTTTTTTCTTCTGCGTACAGGTCTTCTCTTCATGGAAGAACCTTCACGATCTGTCTTATTGAAAGCCATGGTTGTTACCTCCTTTTAAAATCATTTAATTAAACGGTAATTCTTCATCAATTCCGTCCGGAATATTCATGAAGCCATCCCCTGCAGCCCCGCTCGGTGATGGTGCAGCTCCAAAATCTCCGCCTCCGGCATTACCGGCTGCGTTTTTGCTTTCCGCGAATTCAGCGTTTTCCACAACCACATCCGTGGTATAAACACGCTGTCCGTCTTTATTGGTATAGCTGCCTGTCTGGATTCTTCCCTCAAGAACAAATTTTGTCCCCTTGCGTCCGAACCTCTCCAGAAATTCTGCTGTTCTGCCAAAGGCAACACAGCCAATGAAATCTGCTGTCTGTTCGTCATTGTCACGACGGAACCGACGGTCCACGGCAACTGTAAATCTTGCAACTGCAGTGGAGCTTTCCCCCTGGGAATAGCGTATTTCTGCATCCCTGGTTAATCTGCCCATAAGAATTACTTTATTCATATTTTCTCCTGCTTTCTTATACTATTTCTCGTCTTTTCTAATGCATAAGAAACGAAGAACATTGTCCATAATACGGACATCCTGCTCAATTTTGGCCGGAGCATCTGATGCAGCATCAAACTGGATGAAATAATAGAAGCCTTCGTTCATTTTCTGAATTGCGTAAGCTAACTTCTTCTTACCCCATTCTTCCACTTCTGTAACAGTACCGCCTGCGCGTGTGATGTAATCTTTTGCTTTGTCAACGGTTGCTGTTCTCGCATCATCCTCAATTCTTGCACTGATAATAAGTGCCAGCTCATACTTGTTCATGCGAATTTTACCTCCTTCTGGTCTCTGGTCCGCGGACTTTGTCTGCGAACAAGGAAAAATAGTTATCACGAGGATATACTATACCACGTTTGCTGACGGGTTGCAAGGGTTTTTTGCAGAAAAAATACCATTACCGCCTATATCCCTCTTTATTCATTATATTTATCGCATCTGGAAGCATCATATTTTTTACCTTCAAAAAAGCATGAAATAAAATCCTCAAAGCGGTCAAAGACCATGATACCGTCGCTTTCAAATTCCTCCCTTGTCGTGAAATCATGATCCAGGCACCACTCATGATCAAAGTACTTTATAAATATACCGTCCATTTCTGTATCCAGACACAGCAGATATGCGCCGTCCATCTCACCCAGCGGAAGATAGCCTGCATGAATATACCGTTCACTGCCTGAAAACAGCTCATCTATTTCTGAAAGCTCATTATTTAACGGCTGCGCGGGTATCTCCAGTTCCACCTCCACATCATCCTCACAATAAAGGTCATCCATCAGCCCGTTTAAAGTTGTAATATTATGGGCTGCCGCGCTGATAAAGTCTTTATATTCCTGGGGCATTTTAAGATGGTATTTTTGTTCCAGGGTGTTAATCTGTTCCGGGGTGACAGTGCTTTCTGATATGGTGCTGCCTTGATTTTCTGCAAGGATACGATATTTTTCGTAAAACTGTTTTTTGTTCATCCTAATTTTCTCCTTCATACTGGTTTAAATATACTCAGGGTACCTTGTTAATGTCAGGACAAATTTACAATTTGTTCCAGACTGTAAAGCAGAAGATTGCTTTTATTCTCTGCTTCCGCCGTAATCTTATCGTCAAAACCGGATTCGGAAAACAATGCATAATAAAGTTTTGACGTATCCTTAAGCGATGTCAGCTTTGTTTTAACCGCAAGATATTCAGAATAGTTAAACGGTGTGTTCTTAAACTTACACTCTCCGACCAGATATTCCTTTGCGTCACTGCCAATACCGAGCAGGTCTATCTCTGTTTCCGCTGTTCTCAAACCTCCTGCGGCATCCTTATCCCTGACCGTGGTCTTTCCTGTCCACCGTCCCATTCTGGAATAACGGAAAGGCAGGGCATTTTTCTTTTGAAGCTCTTTTACAAATTCCCTGCAGACATCCTCAAATGCAAAAGATGCAAACTCATGTAACGCGGGAGCAATCACATACTCATACACACCGTCAGCATCCCCGTCCTCGAGCTGGGAAAAATTTGTAAATCCAAAGGCATACCAGAAACGAAAAAAATTATCGGTCAGCCGATAGCTTCCCCTGCTCCCGTTCGACTTTTCCTTCGCTTTGGAATCAACAGAAAATTCCCGTTCCACAATGCCGAGTTCAATCAGGTTTTTTAGATACACGCTTGTTTTTGAGGTATCCCCGATAAGAGATTTCTGACTGATATCGTTGAGTTTTGTATTGCCAAGTGCCACTGCCTCGATAACGGAGTTATAGATTGGGGTTTCACGAAGCTCCTGGTGAAGCAGAAAATCTACTTCACTGTACAGGACGCAGCCTTTTGTAAGGATATTCCTCCTTATATTTTCTGCAAGGGATAATTCCGGTCTAAACTGACGCAGATAATGCGGAATCCCACCAAGAATCGAATATACCAGCACCTTGTCCCTGTCCGTATAGTCCGGAAAAAACCTGACTGCATCATAAAAACCCATTTTTGTCATTTTATAAATACCAGTCGCTCTGCCGTAAAGGGGATTTTTTTCTGCAAGCAGTTCTTTTTCCATAAAACTCATTGCGCTGCCGCAAAGAATAATCATCACATTGCTGTCTTTCAGTTCTGCGTCCCAGAGATTCTGCAGAACAGAAGGGATACTTTTATTACCTCTGCAAATATAGGGAAACTCATCTATTACCAGCAGCTTTTTCCTGTCCCCATAGGGAAAATCAAGCACAGAGCGGAAAGCACTTTCCCAGTCTGAAAACTCGGAAATATAGCGTTTCGCAGGAATGTCCTCCTTAAATATCTGTTTTGAAAACTTGGAAAGCTGTACTTTATCGGTACTCTGTGTACAGGAATAGAAAACATGCGGTTTACCTTTACAGAACTCCCTGAGCGTTTCGGTTTTTCCGACACGGCGCCTGCCGTAAAGAACGACAAGCTGCCCCCTGTTTTCCTCATATTTTTCATTTAAAAATTTAAGTTCTGCTTCCCTGCCAATAAACATATACAAGCCCCAATCTCTAATCATAATTTAGTAAATCCTGATTAGATAATATTATATCCAAAACCGGATAAGAAATCAAGGTTTTTCCTGCGCCGTTTTCCCCAACAATGCCTAAAATACCCCCATAAGGTAATGCAAATATTACATTTTTCATTTTGTTCACAAAGTTTGTTTATAATATGTTACAATGCATGATAAGGAAGTTCATTATGAATGACAAATCTGTTCAAATACCTGCATTTACGTTTGTTTCCAGGAAATGAACAGTGGAATAAATAAGAATTACCGGAGGTTTTACATGGTTTATTTTTCACAGGAAGAATTAATTATACGCGACATGAAATATGAGGATGCCCAGGCAATTACAGATGCTGAAATCGAACAGGGCTGGGATGCATCCGTTGAAAAATATCTGAAAAGATTAGACGATCAAAAATGCGGTAAGGCGATTTCATTAGTCGCTGAATATGCCCACAAACCAGTAGGATATATAAATATTTATCCTGACAGCCCATGGGGAGCATTTGGAGGGAAAGGTTATCCGGAAATAGTAGATTTTGGTGTTTTAGAAAAATACCAAAAGCATGGTATAGGGGCAGCCTTAATGAATACTGCTGAGAAGATTGCCTCAGAATATGCGGATACAGTATATCTTGGGGTCGGGCTCCACAGCGGCTACGGAAGCGCCCAGCGAATGTACGTCAAGCGCGGTTATATACCGGACGGATCCGGTGTCTGGTATAATGATGAAATATGCAAACCACATGGGGAATGCAAAAATGATGATGATCTGGTCCTGTATTTTTCAAAGAAACTGAGGTAATAAATCCGATGGGTAATTGATGAAGTGGCAGCGCCCAAAGTCATACGGATATTTCGAATGACTTTGGAGGGTTACGGTCCGTTTCAGATTGCAATACAGGATTGTGGCAGAACAGCTGACAGTTGCCGAAGGAAAAACAATGCAGATGATAATTGCGAAGAATAGGGCAAAGAAAGATTAAGGAAATTTATTGGAATTGTGTATGTGTTTGTAGTAAGATAATAATATTGAACAATTCAACAAATCGAAATTTGGAGGGGATTGTTATGACGGAAACGATGGGTGTTGCGATTGGAATAGGTGTATTTGCACTTGTTTTTATATATCTTGGTTGTTTGATGTGGAAAAAGGAAAAAATCACTTTGCTTCATAGTTATCATTATGACAAAGTGTCTCCAAGTGATAAAAAGGTTTTTTGTAAAATATCAGGTTGGGGTGTTATCTTTATTGGAATGGGTCTTTTGGTGACTGCTATAATAATCGGTATAACAGATTCAGCATTAAGTTTTATCGCTTTTGCATTGGGATTTGTTGTGGGATTGGCGTTGCTGATTTATGCAGGAGCAAAATATAACCGCTAATAGAGAAGAAACTTCCAGTTTGCAGAGCTGGATAAATCGGGATTTAGTTGATTATATGGAAGGTAAAAATGATTGATGGTCATATTCATATTGAGCGTGGGGATTACTCGTTAGAATGGATTGAACAATTCGTAAACAAGGCAGTTGAAATGAAGCTCGATGAAATTCGATTACTTGAACACTGTTATATATTTGAAGAGTTTATGTCTATGTATGATTCAGTATGTGCATACAGTAAATATGTGGAAGATTGGTTTCGAAGAAGTGCAGGAAAGCATAGGATGCCGGAATATTGTGAACTAATTAAGAAAGTAAGAAATCAAAAATATCCTGTTAAGATAAAATTTGGACTAGAAATATGTTACTTCAAAGAGTATGAGACATTTATTGGAGACATGACGAAAGATAAAGGGTTTGATTTTTTGTTAGGTAGCATTCACTTTGTTGATAGATTTGCCTTTGATCATAAGCCTGAACACTGGATTGGAATTGATGTAGATACGATATATCGCAGGTATTTTGAAGACTCTATTTCACTGGCAAAAAGTAAACTATTTGATGGTATTGGTCATCCGGATGCAATAAAACTATTTGGTCATAGACCGTCCTTTTCACTCTTGGGTTACTATGAAAGTTTAGCAAAAGAGCTTTCAAATAGTAATATGTATGCAGATCAGAATAGTGGCGTGGCTCGAAGATGTTCAGAAACTTCTTCTTTGGGAATGGATAAAGAATTACTCCATGTTTTGAAGAAGAAAAATGTAAAAATCATTACATCATCCGATGCTCATTGTCCTGAAGATGTAGGTGACAAAATTCGAGAGCTAGAAATTTGCATTGCAAATGCTTAGGCAAAACAGATGTTTTGTTCATTTAACAAAATTGACAAATTTGAATTTCATGAGGTGAGGATAATGGATAGAGAGGTAAAATGGACAAAGTATTTATGGCTGAGTCTGCTCTCGTTCGGGGCATTTATGCTTGAATATTTTTCAATATTTGTAATCGAATCAATACTTCTGCATACAGATATATGGAACTATACAGCAAACTCAAAAAGTGTCCATTGTATTATAATGGCTTTTATGTGGTCAGTTGTTATTGCCGTGCTGCTGCTTTTTTCGCAGAAGTATTTACATTTTCCCACAAGAGAAAATAAAGAGGAAAAGCTTTGTTTGAAAAATTGGATAATAACATTTGTTTGCTTAATTGGCTGCAAAATTTTGACTTTCATAGATTGGCATACGCTCCAGCTTTGAAGAATAAAAACTTTTCGTAATAAAATTACTAAAATCTTATCAGGA
>CANOLA010000040.1 GCA_947566705.1 uncultured Lachnospiraceae bacterium
TAAGAAATTTCAAAATAAAGGATATGGAAAACAACTTTTATTATGGGGAATGAACAATATTCGCCAAAGTAGTAATGAGTCTATTTCGTTACATGTTGCTAAATGGAATGAAAAAGCTTTAATGTTATACGAAAAAGTTGGATTTAATATTACAAATACCGAGATTGTACGCTAAATTCCGGTTTTCAGAGCGGGATAAATCGGGATTGTGCGGAGGATAGCGAAAATGGGAAAAGAATTATCAGAAATGTCTTTAGAAGAATTATGGGAGTTGTTTCCTATATTCCTTGTTCCACATAATGACAAGTGGAATATATTTTATAATGAGATTGAATCTTTTTTAAAAATCGCATTGTCTGAATGTCCGATTGAGAGAATTAGCCATATTGGGAGTACAGCTATATCCGGGATATGGGCAAAGGATATTGTTGATGTATTGATTGAAGTATCAAAGAATTCTGATATTCATAATACTGCAAGGGTAATTGAAAAGAACGGATTTATTTGTATGTCCACAGAAGCGGAGCGGATATCGTTTAATCGTGGATATACAAAAAACGGATTTGCCGACAAAGTTTTTCATGTACACCTTCGCTATACTGGAGACAATGATGAATTGTATTTCAGAGATTATTTGAATGAACATACGCAGATAGCAAGGGAATATGAAGCTATGAAATTGCAGTTGTGGAAGTTATTTGAACATAATAGAGATGCCTATACTAACGCAAAGACAGAGTTTATTAAGAAATGGACATCTGAAGCAAAGAGAATTTACGCAGGAAGATACTGTTAATTTCCAGTTTTCAGAGCTGGATAAATCGGGAGTTATTTGATTTAAGAAAGGAATGTGAAAATGTATCCCAAAATGTATGGTAGAGATGAAATATTTTTTCGATTAGGCATTGAACAATCGGATGATTTATTGCGGAAACTTAAAATGGCTGACAATGTTGATTTTCAAGATGCTAACGGATGGTCTTATCTTCATAGAGCTTGTCAAAGCCACTACATAGAAGCAATAAAGATATTATTGGAGTTAGGTGCAAATCCTAATATAAATGATAAAAGAGGATTTTCTCCTATTATGGAAGCAATAGGAAGGATAAATGAGAATAATAATGTCATTCTTGAAATGATGCTACAACATGGATTGGATTTAGACAAAATGGAGGGTGATATAACGCTAAAAGAACAGATTGAATCCTTTGAAGATGATGAAATGAATAAAATTATAAAGAAATATTATCACGAATAGATTATATTTAAAGTAAAAGTGACAATTCCAGTTTTCAGGGCTGGATAAGTCGGGAGTTGAAAGAGAGGACACTATGAAGAAAGTAGCTTTAATGTTATACTCAAATAAAATAGATGAATATCTAAAGTGTGACAGTGTGATTGATTATGACAATGAAGCCATTATGGAATTGGCTGATACACTATTCAATAAGGTAAATAATAAGTTTGATTTCATTAAAACAGCCTATGAATTTGTCAGAGATCATATTTCACATTCGGCAGATATAAACGAAGATATAATAACATGTGCTGCTTCGGAAGTACTAAAAGCGGGTCATGGGATTTGTTTTGCCAAATCGCACTTGTTGGCAGCTTTATTACGCTGCAAATCTATTCCAACAGGTTTTTGCTATCAAAAGCTAATTTTAGATGACGAAATGGCTCCTGTCCTAGTTTATCATGGGCTAAACGGTGTATATATTGAAGAACATAGAAAATGGATAAGGCTTGATGCAAGAGGAAATAAAACTGGAGTGGACGCACAGTTTTCAATAGAAACAGAACAGCTTGCGTTTCCAATTCGTCCCCAAATGGGAGAAGTTGATAGTTATATAGTATATCCTGATCCTGATATTAAGATATTGGAAAAATTGAGAAATATTAAGACGAGAACAGAACTATGGGATAATCTTCCTACTGAACTTGAATACAACAAATAGTGTCAAATTCCAGTTTGAATTAACAATCAGTATCACAATCAAAACTGAATAAGTAACACAGCGTCAGAGCGTATAGAAAGTCTATGCGCTCTATTTTATTATAAAGAAGCAGATTTATGAGCAAAGACAGCAAAACAAGACAATGAAAGCATGAGTTTCAGCGCAGCCGGAGTTCCGGCTTACTGCAGCTTATACCCA
This sequence comes from uncultured Lachnospiraceae bacterium, assembly GCA_947566705.1. Classification (GTDB taxonomy): domain Bacteria; phylum Bacillota; class Clostridia; order Lachnospirales; family Lachnospiraceae; genus Roseburia. Next base: position 2,157 of record CANOLA010000040.1, read on the forward strand.
ATTCCCCGCACAGTTTCAATCTCCACACTGCTTCCCACCTGCTTTAACCGTTTCCGGACGAAATGCACATAGGTATCCAGGTTGCTTTCCTCGACAGGCGCATCACTGCCCCAGACGCGCGAGAGCAGGACAAGCCGTTTTAACACTTTGCCCGGATTTTGTATCAGAACTTCCAGAAGACGGCCTTCCCTGCCGGAGAGCAGCATACTGCCTTTCGGACCGGTCAGCTCCCGCAGGTGGTTATCGTAAGAAATATCCGAATAGGAAAAAATATTGTTGTCATCATATACACGGCTGCGCCTGCCGATGGAGCGGATCTGCGCAGAGAGCTCTTCATATTCAAACGGTTTAACGAGGTAATTGTCGGCGCCGCAGTCAAGCCCTTCAATGCGGTCATAGAGTTCGCCGAGTGCGGTAATCATGATGACCGGGGTCAGGACATTCTGTGCCCTGGCTTTCTGTAAAACCAGCAGTCCGTTCATGGTGGGAAGCATCCGGTCCAGAAGAACAAGGTCGTAAGCATCCTGCAGAAATAAATCCAGCCCATCGCGCCCGTCCATGCAGACAGTAACTTCATGGTGTTCCTTTTCAAGCTGAAAGCGGAGGGTTTCGCAGAGGTTTTTATCATCTTCTATCAACAAAATATTCATTAAGAAAAAACTCCTTATTCCAATTAAAACAAGTATACCAGAAATATCTTAAAAAATTCTTTAAAAGAATGTGAAAAATTCCAGACGTTCTTAAAGAAAGTTTTAAGACACATCTGCTATTATAAAAACAAATCAAAAGGAGGAAGGCAAATGCGAAGCATTTCTTAAAATGCCTTCCGACGCATGCCGCTGAGCGGAGCGAAGGGGCGATACCAAAAGGAGGGACAACATGGTACAAAACATGATAAGAACTGCAAAATTTAAAAGATTAAAAAAACTGGCAGTGCTATTATCTGCTTGTCTGTTTCTGGTGGCACTTGCCGGATGCAGTGAGAGTACGGACAGTGAAACAAATCCGGGGGGAACACAGTCTGATGCATCCGCCACGCAGACAGAAAATGCCAAAGGCCGCTATCTGGAAACGGAAGTAAAGATGCCGGAGAAAATCAGTCATGTTATTGGAGTAAAAAGATGCTCCGATGATTCCATAGTGGTGGTCGGGACAGATGATAACCAAATTGCGGTGTATAAAGCAGTTTCCAAAAACCGGGGTAAAGACTGGGAAGAAACCAAGCTGGAAGCAGAGAATACCAGACACGCTGCAGTTAATGATGATGGAACCGTAGCGCTTATAGGTTATTTTACCACAAAAGAAAACAGTAATATCGAAATCGTGGATAAAGACGGTAACGTTACAAAGCTGGATATCAGTCTGCCTGAATATGAAACCGGAAGAGAAGATGCAGGAAATATGATTACGTCAGCCGTGTTTGCAGCAGGAAAGCTTTTGATAACCGAGTTTGAAGGCAGGATTTATGAAGTGGATACAAAAAGCGGGGAGCTGACAAAAGCTGTGACAGAAATCGGGGAAGAGGTTCACGGTCTGATTTCCCTGGGAAACAGAATCGTTCTGCTTACAAAAAATGGCGTGCGTATTGCAGATGCTGAAAAAGGAACCCTTCTTCCGGAGGATACAGAGCTTCAAAAAGCGGTGGGTACTGTTGAAAATGGCAGCGACAGACCGATTTATCCGGTAATGTTTGCTGCGTCGGAAAAAGAAGATGAGCTGTATTTTGTCAGCCACGGAGGGATTTTTTACCATAAGCAGGGCGGAAGCACAACCGAACAGCTTGTAAACGGGGAGCTGGTCAGCCTGGGCGACGGCAGTACTGCATTTATGGAATTTATCAGATTTGATGACGAACATTTTATGGTGTTTGTCGTGGATTCCCTTGGAAATGACAGATGCTACAATTATGAGTATGATGCAGAGGCATCTGCAGTACCGGAAAAACAGTTAAATGTATATGCACTTGCAGATTCTGCAGTATTACAGCAGGCGATATCTGCATTTCAGAAGAAAAATCCGGATGTGTTTGTCAAGAAAACAATCGGAATGACAGACGACAACGGCGTGACGGCAGAGGATGCCATCAAAACATTAAATACAGAGATTATGGCAGGAAACGGACCGGACGTATTTGTTCTGGACGGACTTCCGGCAGACAGTTATGTGGAAAAAGGCATTATTTCTGATATCGGCAGTATCATGGAGGATGCAGATAAAAAGGACGGACTGTTTACAAATATAACAGAAGCCTGCAAAAAGGACGGGAAGGTATACCAGGTGCCGCTCAGGTTTTACTTTACCGCGGCGGAATGGGACAGTGGTGTAAAGGAAATTTCCGGTGGGCCGCAGGAGATTGCAGACTATATAAAAACTTTAAAGGAGGGAAACAAACCAGTTATGCCATCGTTTCCGGCAGAAATGTCCCTGTATTCATTTTATGATGCATACTCTGCTGTCTGGAAGGACGAAAACGGAATTAATTCGGATGCGTTAAAAGACAGCCTTGAAGCGGCAAAAACATTGTACGACCTGGACGGTTATGCAGAGGACGAGAGATGGTCTTACAGTTCAGTATATTCGGATATGCTTTATCAGGGACAGATTATTTATGGTACGCTGGGGCAGGGAAGCAACTCCCGTCTGACCGGGGATGCAAAGGTCAGCATCGGTACGTTGAATGGAGTGAGTGATGTTATGAGCATGTATGGATTAGAAAGCAGTAAAGCAGGAAGCTTTGGAATGCTCGGTCAGGGTGAGCAGAGGGTATTCGTGCCGGTGGTCAGCCTTGGACTGGCAGATGCGGCAAAAGATAACGAGTCGGCGAAGGAGTTTATAAAGACTGCTCTGTCTGCTGACGGCCAGCATCAGATGACCAACTATTTTTCTATCAATAAAAAGGCTTATGAAAATGAATGCAAAAATGCAAAAGCATATTCCATCGGAGGCTCTGACGGAGAGGGGAGAAGCTTTGGCTATGAGGTGAAGCCGTTAAATGAAAAACAGCAAAATGACCTGACAGCGATGATTGAAAGCTTAAACACATGCATGTGGAATGACCGTGTGGTGCAGGATCTTGTAATCAGTGAAGGCGCAAAATATCTGCGGGGTGAACAGTCCCTGGAGGACGCCGTTTCAGCGATTACCAAAAAAGTTCAGCTTTATGTCTCTGAATAAATTGAGCAAACTGCATTCCAAACTGCTCCGCAGTGCAGTTTGCGTAGGCAATATCCCCCCTGCGGGGGAATATTACAATTTAAAGAAACGGCGGGGGCTCACCGGGCTTGCCTTCTGCCTTCCGGGGTTTTTCGGAATCGCCATATTTTACCTGGTTCCGTTTCTTGATGTCGTGCGCCGTTCCTTTGTGCAGGCGTCCGGCGGAAGATTCTGCGGGGCAGATAATTATAAAATTGTGTTAGGCAATGCAGCGTTTCAGCTTGCAGCCAAAAATACCGCACGTTTTATTCTTGTCTGCCTGCCGCTCTTACTTCTGCTCTCACTGCTTCTGGCACTGCTTGTAAACGGACTGGGAGTCAGGTTAAAGGCTGCGTTTAAAAGTGCATTTCTGCTGCCGATGGCGATTCCTGCGGCATCTGTCGTGCTTCTGTGGAAGCTCATGTTTGACACCCACGGATTTGTCAACGGCATAGCAGACTGGCTGGGGCTTGCTCCCGTGGACTGGATGAATACAGACGCGGCTTTTGCGGTGCTGGTATTCAGCTACATCTGGAAAAACCTTGGCTATACGCTGGTTCTGTGGATGGCAGGTCTTGCCTCGGTTCCGCAGGACGTTTACGAGGCGGCACAGATTGACGGGGCAGGAAGGCTGGTGCGTTTTTTTAAAATCACCCTGCCGTTAATAAAGCCAATGATTTTTACCATTGTTGTACTGTCGCTTCTGAACTCGTTTAAGGTGTTCCGGGAGGCGTATCTTGTCAGCGGAGGCTATCCGCAGGAGAGCATTTACCTCCTGCAGCATCTGTTCAACAACTGGTTTCTGGATTTGTCTGTGGATAAGATGGCGGCGTCTAGCGTATTGCTTGCACTTGTAATAGGAATCTTTGTGGCGGTTCTGGAGCACAGCTGGGAAGATGTTCCATATAGGAGTAGTCATGAATAGAATCGGTAAACTTTTATCCGTACTCATACTTACAGTGTTTGGCTTAATGACTGCCGCGCCGCTTTTCTTTCTATTCTGCGGCGGACTGATGGGGAACGGTGAGATTAATGAGTATTTAAAACCATTTATTTATCATATGGACGGATATGCCGGCTGGCGGCTGTTTCCGCTTTATCCGACATTACGGAATTTTGTAAAACTTTTTCTAGATTCACCGGAATTTTTTCGAATGTTCTGGAACACCATGGCGGTTACCGCTGGAATCCTTTTGGGACAGTTTTTGTTTGGACTGCCTGCGGCGTGGGGACTGGCAAGGTATCCGGTTCCTGCAAAAAAAGTGTTTTACATGCTCTGTATCGTGCTTATGATGTTGCCGTTTCAGGTAACGATGCTGTCGGAGTATCTGGTGTTAAACCGGCTCGGCATGCTGGATACGCTCTGGTCCATGATCCTGCCGGGGGTGTTTTCCACGTTTTCGGTATTCTTAATGTACCGCTTTTTCTGCGGGATACCGGAGGAACTTTTAGAGTCTGCGAGAATTGACGGCGCCGGGGAGCTGCAGATTTTTTTTATGCTGGGAGTTCCGCTTGGGGCGTCAGGAATTTTATCGGCGCTCGTGTTACAGTTTCTGGAATGCTTCAATATGATAGAACAGCCGCTTGTATTTTTAAAGGAAAAAAGCCGCTGGCCGCTGTCGCTGTATCTGCCGGAAATAGATGAAAAACAGATGGGATTTGCATTGTGCTGTTCCTTTGTGGCGCTGGTTCCGCCGCTTCTGGTGTTTTGTATGGGGCAGCAGTATCTGGAAGCCGGGATTATGGCGGGAGCGGTGAAGGAGTAGTGGAGGAAAAACATGGGAAAACTGGGAAAAGCCTTTTTATTTCTGATGGTGGCAATGCTGCTTTTGACCGGGGTATCGAGGGCAGCGGCAGCATTTACCGTTGCGCAGGTTCAGGTGGAAAAACCGCAGTCAAGGAGAATCATACACACCGTTACCGGAAGCGGAATGGTGGAAAAAATGAAAGAACAGGCGGTTTACGCTGCAGCAGATGTCCTGGTGGCGGAAATTGCGGTAAAACAGGGACAGAATGTCAGCAAAGGGGATATACTGGCACGTCTGGACATGGAAAGTATTCAGGAAAAAATGGAAAGTCTTGCCGATGAAATTGAGACACTGCGAATGCAGAACATGGACCTTGCCGCAGCGCAGCAGAAGGAAAAGAGTGATAAAAACAAGGCAAAAGCACGTGCCGGAGAGGACTATGACAACACCATTTCCGAAAGTGAAAGAAAAATAAAAGAAGCAAAAGAGAATGTAAAAGATGCAAAAGAAAAACTGAAAGAAGCCAGGAAGCAGGCAAAGAAGCAGTCAGAAGATGAATATAAAAAGAAGCTGGAGGAACTGCAGGCAGCAGTAAAGGCAGCGGAGAAAGCGTATGATGATGCGAAGGAGCTGGAAGAGAGTGAGGTTCTCAGGGCAAAGAGGGCAGTAGAGGACGCACAGAAAATACCTGCGTCAGATTATGAAACGGAAATCCTGCAGATAGAAATAAACCAGAAGCAGCGTGAGCTGGATGAACTTTACCGGAGAAAAAGGGAGGGAGAGGAGGGACTGGACACACAGATTCGTGCCCTTGAAGATGAAATCCGTACATTAAAGCTTCGGCAGCAGGAGAAGGAAAATACTGAGAAGAAGCAGGCAGAGGAACGGAAGCAGGCGATTTCACGCGCGCAGGAGGATTACAACAGCACCGTGAGAAAATATTCCAGACTTGTAAACGAAGCAAAAAAGGAGCTGGATGCAGCAAACCTGAAGCTTAAGGAATTTCTGGAAAGTGACGGTGAAAGCCTTCTGGAGGACGCTTCTGTGAAAGCAGCCGAGGAAGCTTTAAATGAGGCCGAAAAGGCACTCGAAGAAGCAAAACGCCAGTCCAAAGAAGATAAAAGGCAGGCAAAACGGAACCTGGAGGACGCTATGGCGGAAGATGCAGACAGCCATCAGGCTGAAATCAACCAGATTCAGATAACGGAAAAACAGCGTCAGCTTTCTATGCTGGAAACAGTAAAGAAGAACGGAGGGAAAATCAAGGCGCAGATGGAGGGGACGGTTACCCTGGTCCAGATTGAGGTGGGACAGAGGACGACAGAAACAGCCGTTTTTCTGATGTCTGACACCTCCGGGGGAATGAGTTTTACCACGGAAATCAGTAAAGAGGATGCCGTATATGTGACAGCAGGGGATACGGTAACGCTGAAAACCGCGGATAAAACTTATGAGGAACTGTCGGTTGTATCCGTTGAAACAGAAGGCGAGGAAACCGGAGAAGAAGCCGTAAAGGTAACTGTTTTCGTTCCAAAGGATACACTTTCCCTTGGTGAATATGCAGATATGGAACTGACAAAGGAGTCAGCCGAGTACAGTGTTACCCTGCCGCTTTCAGCCATTCACACAGAAAACGAAAAGAACTACGTGTATGTGATGGCAGAGGAGAACACGGTGCTGGGCGGCGAGTATGTGGCACAGCGCATGGACGTGACGGTTGCGGAGAAGAATGCAATGTATGCGGCGCTGACAAATTCTGACCTTACGGAGGAAAGCCAGGTGATCGTAAGCTCTGACCAGATGCTTTCGGCTGGGGAAAAGATCCGCCTGCAGGAAAATGAAGGAGCGGGAGAATGAGGAAAGGGGCATTACAAAATGGAGCAAATCCCATGCTAGTTCGTTGCGCGAAGGGATTTGCGCAGGCAATGCCCCCAAAGGGGGCATTACAATATAGAGGTCTGCTTCTGGCACTGGGATTTTTGCTGGCGGCGGTGGGGCTGGCTTTTGGTGCAGTAAAGGCGAAAAATCGGGCGGACGCAACGGGCTCCATGACGATATATCTGGAAACGTCGCTGTCTGAGCAAGATTTACACGCACTCCGTAAGCGGGAAAACAGTATGGAATTTACGGCATGGGGAGAGCGTTTGGATGTGACAGTTGCCGACCCGGATCTGGGACGCAGGATACAGACAGAGGTACTGGTGCTTGACGGTTCGTCTGAGCTGGTTCTTCCGCTGGCTCCGGTGCTTGCCGCCGGCGATACAGGCGGCTGCCTGCTTGGAGAGGAAACTGCATGGGAGCTGTTTGGAAGCACACAGGTGACGGGGGAGAAGGTCTTAATTGGAAACGAACCGCGTGTTGTCCGTGGGGTTGTGGGTTTTCCGCAGCATGGAGTGATGCTTGGGGGAAACGTGAAAGGTATTACTGGAACTGAAACCAGTACAGATAAGGAATTCCAGTATTACAACCGGATTACCGTAGAAGGAGGGAAAGTGTCAGATGCGGAGGAATTTCTGATGATGAACGGACTGGACGGGGAAGTCCTGCGGCTGGATTACCTGCGCAGTCTGCACTGGATTACGGAGCTTGTTCCCGGTAAATGGTCTGATTTTTCCGGGTGGAAGAACAATATTACAAAGAAAAAAGAGGATTTTGGGCTGATTTCGCGGATTAGCAAAAACAGTGTTGAGCTTTATTATGAACGCCAGTGCAGACTGTATATGTGGGATACCGTGATGGAGGCAGTCTGTATTTTGGGGATTGTCTGCATATGTTTCAAATTTAAAAAGCGGAAAATTTTGTCGGGTTAAGGAAGCAGAGCTTACGGATCTGTTTTAATTTCCGGGGGCAAAATCTGTTGCAGAAAGTTACGGTTGATACACCTGATACTTCATGGTAAAATTAGCAGTATAAGCCGTCATCAGAAATTGACGGCAGAGCTTGATGCACAGTATGATGAAAAGGCAAAACGCCTGCTTGGGAACAAAATCATTCTGTCGCATATTCTGGTAAAAACTGTTGATGAATTTTACGGAATGAAACCGGAGGATGTGGTATCATATATTGAGGGGGAGCCGTATATCAGTGAGGTTCCGGTGGAATCGGGACTGACAAATGCAGCAAAGGAAAAGAACGGACAGCATATCGCAGGTTATCGTCAATCTGGAAGCGCAGAAAGACGAACCGGCAGCCTACCATATCCTGAACCGGGCAGTTTTTTATGTGAGCCGTCTTGTTTCCTCCCAGAAAGAGCGAGATTTTGCCAGTATGAACTACAACGACATCAAACGGGTGTTTTCCATATGGCTATGTATGAACATGGATGAGGACAGCATGGATTATGTACACCTGACAGATGATAAGCTGTTGGGTTCCCATTCGTGGAAAGGCGGGCTGAACTTAATAAATATTGTATTAATTGGCATAGCAGACAGGCTTCCCGTGCATGATGAAAAGTATGAACTGCACCGTCTGCTTGGCACGCTGCTGTCGGCAGAACTGCCTGTGGATGAAAGACTGGGGATTATGGAAAGGGAGTACGGTATTTTGCCGGATGACAAAATAAGGAAGGATGTGAGCGAAATGTGCAATCTGAGTCAGGGAATTTTGGAAAAGGGTGAAGCCAGGGGGTGAAGCCAGAGGTGTAGCCAGTGTTATTCTGAAAATGCACAAAAAAGGCTATACGATGGAACAGATAGCCGATGTGACAGATAAAACAGTGGAGGAAGTGGAAGAGATTATTGAAAAAAGGGAATCAGTGTTGGTATAATCCCGGCAATAGACCAGTTTCAGGAATGCTGTGTGTAAAATAAGGGGAAACGGATCATCCGTTTTCCCTTTTAATATATATTAGGAAACAAATAGGAAGAATGCAACACATTGTATATTGTGTTGTATCCTTCCTTACATTTTATATATCGGTGGTAATTCTAAAAACTTTACACCCGATTTGAAAATTTTTATATAATTATGATTATGCGTACTACCAGCCATTATACAGGACAGAGGAGGAATCAATTATGAATACAGCACAGCCAATCAAGGATTTAAAAGATTTGGAACACTTTAAACATTACTATGTAGATGTTGAGCCTAACATGAGGAATTACGTTTTACTGACTCTGGGATTAAACACGGCCCTGCGTATCTCGGATCTTCTGTCACTCCGGTGGAAAGACGTCTATGATTTTTCCAGGGGACAGATTTGCAGCCATATCAGTCTGGTGGAGGGTAAAACACAAAAAAAATCCAGTATTTATATAAATAAGAACATATACCAGGCTTTAAAGTCCTACAAAGATTATCTGGAATGTGATTCCGGCATCCTGCCGGAACAGTATCTTTTCTGCGGACAGTACGGGAACGGGAATCCCATTTCCAGGTCACAGGCATGGAGGATTATTAAAAAGGATGCGGAATACTGCCATATTGCCGGTGTCATCAGCCCCCATTCTTTGCGGAAAACCTTTGGTTATCATGCGTGGAAACATGGGGTATCCCCTGCAATGCTGATGGAGGTGTTTAACCATTCCTCTTTTTATATCACGAAACGTTACCTTGGAATCGGACAGGATGACCGGGATGAGGTTTTCCGGGATGTCTGCATATAAAAGAAGTCCCGGCTGGATTTAGCTGCCAGCCGGGGCTTTTTCATATGGGAAATCACAAGTGAAGGGATTCCTGATCAATTGGCGTGCCATTCTCCCATAACTCATTGCATGATAGGTCTATATCATCATTCCACGATATACCATAGCCGCCTGCGTCTACTTTTACCTGCTCAAACAGTCCCTTGACATTGGAAAGTGTTTTGAACATATCCCAGTTCTCAAACAGTGGCGCAACGTTGTACCGTTTGCATTCCCCTGAGGTAAAACTCACAAGCAGATTATAATCCGGTAACGGCTGGACTTCTTTTACTTTGTAAAACATGCTTTCGCCCCTTTCCGCTGCTCCCATCGTTATTTAAGTGGCGGGAGCTTTTTAAATTCCTGAGTGTTCCAGATATTCAGTAATTCGCTTTTATGCTGCTCTGCCCATTCACGCACAAGGGCTTGACCTTTGGCGGGCAAATCCCCCTCTATCATTTTGAGCGTTTGAATATCAAACGCGCCTGTATATTCCCCGTATATGGCATGAAAGTGTGGGGGATTGTGTTCACTCTGCTGGAAATACATCTTGATTATTATTCCGTAGAATTTTGATATTATCGGCATTGTTACCCCCCTCCTATCCTTCGAGTTCCTTTTCTTTGCTTATATTGTACGGTTTTCTTACTTTTTTTGCAACATAATTCCCATGGATTTTTAATGCCTGCAGCATTTTGCCCTTAATTAGGATGCAACACAATATACAATGTGTTGCATCCGGGCAGTCTATAGTAAGTATGCACAGAAAGCAAGGAGGCTAAACGGAAAATGTTAAAACTTACAGTAAAAGCAGGAGAATACCTGCAGATTGGCGATGATATCCGCGTGGTATACACCGGCGGTGGGGACGGAAACGCAAAGTTTCTGATTGACGCCCCGAAGTCCTTAAACATTGCAAGAAGTTCCGCACTTGAAAAGCACGGACTGCTTCCGGAAGAGGACAGGAACAGATATTACAAGGAAGGGCACTTGTCCAAAGAATCAAAGGAAAGGATTACACAGCTTTACCTGAAGGAACGCGCCCGCATGAAAAAGCAGGCATAGTTCATATCCCTAGCAGGATACGACATAAGGCAATATCTTTGCTTCGCAGGAATGTTACATATGGTAATATGCAGGAATATCCTAGGCACCTGCTTATTATAAAATTTCCTGCATCTGCTGAGCAGGTACAGGAAATTACGAAGCAAACTGCATAAAAGTTCGCTTCGTATATGCAACTCATAAACAAATCACAAATGTCCCACGGAACGGATTCCGCAAAAGGGACAAAACACGGAGGTAAAAATTATGGCAATGGTAGTACAGCACAACATTACAGCAATGAACGCTAATCGTCAGCTTGGAGTTATCACCAGCGGACAGTCAAAATCAGCAGAGAAGTTATCAAGCGGTTATAAAATCAACCGTGCAGCAGATGATGCAGCAGGACTTAAGATTTCTGAGAAGATGAGAAGTCAGATTCGTGGTCTGAACAAGGCATCTTCAAACGCACAGGACGGCGTATCTTTACTGCAGACAGCAGAAGGTGCATTAAATGAAACACACAGTATCTTACAGCGTATGAACGAGCTGGCCGTTCAGGGTGCAAACGACACAAACCAGAACATCGACCGTGATGCAATCAATCAGGAGCTTTCCGCGCTGGTAGAGGAAATTGACCGTATTTCCCAGACAACCCAGTTCAACAAGCAGGGACTTCTGGATGGAAGCTTTACTGGGAAGAACCTTCAGGTAGGTGCAAACCAGGGACAGAAGATTACCCTGAACATCGCAGCAATGAATGCCCGCGCAATCGGAATTAAAGAAGTTTCGGTTAAAGGTATGAACAGTTATTATACAACCAATGAAGTCATTAAGAATTTTAAGAGAGGTATGGGATCTGCTAGCATCAGGGCATGTATTGCAAAACTGGCAGAGTGTACTACGGTTCCGGCAGCTCAGCAGGGCAAACCGGAAGGCAGCACTTATGGCACATACTTCAAGAGGGCTGATGGCACGGTGGTGGCAACATCTGGATCTGTCCGTACCTATGCTGGTTCTGTTGCAGGAAAAGCGGCACAGATTTTTAAAGTTCCGGCAATGAAGAGCACTGTTGTTTCCACACCAAACGTAAGGGATTATCAGCAGGCAATGGGAACCATTACAATGGTTCAGAATGCAATCAACAATGTTTCCAGCCAGAGATCTGCGCTCGGTGCATTACAGAACAGACTGGAGCATACAATTGCCAACTTGGATAATGTAGCTGAGAACACTCAGTCTGCAGAATCCCGTATCCGTGATACAGATATGGCAAAAGAGATGGTGGAATACAGCAAGAACAACATTCTTGCACAGGCAGGACAGTCCATGCTTGCACAGGCAAACCAGTCCAACCAGGGTGTACTTTCACTGTTACAGTAATTATTTGCTGGACTATAAAGAACCGGCTTTTGCCGGTTCTTTTATTGGATTATAGTGTGAAAGCGGCATAAAGATTATGGAGAATAGAGTGGATAAGTTACTGAATCAGTTGCAGCCGCATATAGAAGCGGTTGAGGGGATAGGAAATAAAATTGAAAACAGTGAAGAATACATGGAGGAGATAAGAAAGTATCTGCCTTCTTTAAATTCGTTAATGGCAGAGGTTTTCCAGATGGCACAGAATCCGGAAATCGGACTGGAGATGGATACGGAATTTGTCCTGCAGGTGCTGAATGATATTTTATACGGGATTGAGCACAGGGATTCCGTGTTTTTGCTTGATGTCCTGCGGTATGGTTTGCTGGAGATTTATGTTTATATGGAAGAAGAATTTGGGACATGAATAAAGAAATTTACGAAAAAAACATGAAGGCGCTGGGAACAAAATTCCCGGCGTGGTCATATTACATAGAGGACAATAAAAGAAAAAAACGCAATTTTGATGTGGTAGCGGAACAGAGCCTGATGGGGGATACCATTCTAAAGGTCAGGCAGGACGGGAAAGAGCTGTACCTGAATGGAAAGTATGCCCCGTCAGCCGTCACTGACCGATGGTTTGAAAAGCAGGGAACAATAGAGGATTATGCCACGGTTGTGATTATCGGGATTTCGAACGGGGAACATATCAGGCAGGTTATGGAGCGAGTGCCAAAAACCTGCAACATTTTAATTTATGAGCCGTCTTTTGAACTGTTCCGCCGGGCATTACAGGAAGTAGACTTATCGTTCATGTTCCGGCCGGATATTCCGGTGGGGATTATAGTGGAGGAAATGAACGAGGAAGAATTTGATGTGTATTTTCATTATTTAATCGCCTATGACAACCTGGCGTTACTGCACTTGTATTTATCCGGCAATTACCTGGAACTGTTTCCGGAGCAGGTGGGGAATTTCCTGAAAAAAATCAACACGCATATTTTTGATGTAGAGGTTTCATGGAATACAGTGCTGCGTTACACAAGCGTAAGGGCAGAAAACATCTTAAAAAACCTTCATTACCTGTATGAGGGTTACAGCATGAAAGAACTGTTCGGGATGCTTCCGGAGGATGTGCCGGCAATTATTGTTGCGGCGGGACCGTCTTTAAATAAAAACATCATGGAACTGAAAAAGGCAGTCGGGAAGGCCTGCATTATCGCAACGGATACGGCAATGAAACCCCTGTTGAATGCAGGGATTGTTCCAAACCTGTTTGTGATTGTGGACGGACTGAAACCGGAACTGCTCTTCCAGCACAGGGATATCTCAAAGGTTCCCATGGTGACGATGACAGCAGTTTCCACCGGGCCGATGGAATGCCACAGGGGGAAAAAGTTTTTTTATAACAGTGGCCCAGGAATAGAGAATGCAATGCTGGACGAGCTGGGGGAGAAGGAGGGCGAGGACAAAACCCTTCCTATCCTGATGTCAGGCGGTTCAGTGGCAACCTCCGCGTACTGCCTTGCCCTGAACATGGGGGCAAAGACAGTAATTCTGGTTGGGCAGGATCTTGCCATGACAGGAAATAAGACACATGCGGATGGCACCTTTAAAGAAAAGATGGATGACATTGATGTAAACAGTGGGGAATATTTTGAAGTGGAAGCCGTTGGCGGCGGGAAAGTGCTGACAAGGGGTGATTTCAAGAATTATCTGGACTGGTATGAGAAGTGGATTGGGATATGGAATCATATCACGACAGTGGATGCGACCGAGGGGGGAGCCAGAATCCATGGCAGCAGGGAAATGACCTTAAAGGGGGCAGTCCGCAAGTACTGCAGGCGGGAATATAATGTCAAATGGCATATTGATCGCTGTAGAAAGCTGTTTACCGGGGAAAATGGCAAAATAGCACTGAAATATTTTGCGGATGCACCTGGGAAATTAACTGAGGTAGAAAAAAAGGCAAAAGAAGGACAGCACCAGTACAAACGGCTGGAAAAACTGGTGGCAGGAAATAAAACCGCTGGGAAGGAACTGGACAAAACGTTAAAGCGCATTAAAAAAATAAATCACTATATGGAAACGGATTATATGGCGCAGATGGTCATGGAAAGCATTGCGGGAATAAATTATCTGGTAAGGCCGGTGGTTTACCAGGAGGAGGAAGACCTGCTGGATGTAGCAAAGCAGGGGCAGGACATTACATACTGTGTGGAAATTGCTGCTGCAGAAATCAGGGAGCTGGCAGAAAATACCATTGTAAAATATGCAAAAGAACATCTTGTTGAAGAACAGGAAGATGGTAAAAAGGAGTAAGCTATGGCACTGACAGGACAGGAACTGCTGGACTATGCTTGTGCGCAGTTTGAAAACGGGTCATATGATGCGGCATTGGAGGCATTTGTTCTTGCCTATACAAAAGAATATGAGCAGGAATGGGTGCTGGAAAATATCTATAACTGCTATATGGCAGGCAATGAAGCGGAGTTTCAGAAAAGTTATGAACACTGGAATACTGTTGACAAACCGGAATATAAAAGTCTGGCACTGGATTTTATTCCGTACCGTGAGGGCGAGTATTATATTTTTGATAAAGAATTGAAAAGTTTTAGGAGCATTTTTTTGGCGGATGATTTGCAAAATGTTACAAGGCAGGAAGAATTCCGGCAGGCGGAGTTCAGCGCTCTGGCGGTGGCTATGGATTGGGACTGGAGTAAATTACCGGAAATTCTTGTAGAAGCAGAATTCCGTAAAATATATGCAGTCTGTCAGGACATGAACAAGTGTGCATCATTTTTTAAGATTCCGGAACTGGCAGAATATGCCCAAAATGTTATGCTTTTTTCGGCTGAAAAAGAATTTCAGGAATTTTTTCATGAACACACTTCTGTCTATCTGCCTAAAATATTTATGGGCGTGGAAGATAAAAAACAACAGTTGATTACAATTACAGACAAGGAGCATGAATACCGATTGACGCCGGAAGGACGTAATGCGGACAATGTGCTGCTGACTATTGGGATTCCGACTTATCACCGGGGGCATTTGTTGCTGAAACGAATAAAAAATCTGCTGTCAATGGTCTATGATGCAGAAATCGAAATTGCGGTTTCTAAAAATGGAACAGAACTGTATCAGGAAGAGTATAGGCAGGCTGCTGAAATCATGGATGCAAGGTTTGTTTATTATGACCATAAAAGAACGTTGAATACAGTCGAAAACTGGCGTTATGTTGTGGAAATGTCACATGGGGAATATGTACTGTTTGTTTCGGATGAAGATGATGTTGTTCTGCAGGCTCTGGAACATTATTTCAGGTTATTGGTGGATTATCCGGAGGTTAATGAAATAAGGGCCAGGACTGCGGATCAGTACTATGAGCTTACAACGCGGACATATGGAAAAAAAGGATTGGAAGCATTTGAAAATACGTTTTTGCAGCAAAATTATTTGTCAGGGTTAATCGTTCGGCGAAAGGATTTTATTCAGGAAGATTTTGTGAAACTGGATCGGTTTTTAGATAATCCGTATTACAGGGATTACTCCCATGAGTGGTGGTGTGTGATGCTCAGCAGGAGCGGGGACAATCTCAAAGAGCCGGTTGTGCTGATTCGGGAAGGACCATCAGAAGCTGGCAGGGATGGTGAGATTGTCCTGCAGCCGTATGCTTTTTATGGGAACAGGCTGGAGGAGTTTGAGGGAATCGTTGATTTTCTGCACTGGTTTATGGATGGGAATACAGATGGCTTAATAGTAGGATTAAATTACGCAATTTATAAAACGATGTATCTTTTTAATATGGCGAGGAAACTGGGACATGATCCTGAGCATTTTAATAAATGGGTAGACCGATTCGTTATGAAAGCAATGGAAGCAGTTGACGGATTTGACTTGAATGAAGAACAGAAAGCTGGAGTGCTTTTGTGTTTGAGGGATTGCTGCACTGGTGCATTGAAAGAAGCGTCAGACGCGGAATGAGTTAGAGAAATTTATTTAAGATTAACCGTATTCTATATTTGGATATGAGGGTAGCAATGTTAAAAATATTAATAACCGGCGCAAGCGGATTCATCGGAAAAAATATGAAAAACTATCTTCAAAGTTCCAGTGAAGATTATGAAATCTATGCGCCTTCCAGTAAAGAGCTTAACTGCATTGAGGAACCGGAAGTTTTTTCCTATTTGAGAAAATATGGTTTTGACTATATACTTCACTTTGCTTCCTATGGGGATAGTATTGATAAATCCAGGGATGGCTCCAAAATTTTTGAATATAACATGCGGATTTTTCTTAACTTTTATAAAAACTCAAAACTTTTTGGTAAAATGTTTTATTCCGGTTCTGGTGCAGAATATGATAAACGTTATGACATTTCAGATGTTACCGAAGAGCAGGTGGGCGAACACCTGCCAGTCAGCCAGTACGGGCTGATGAAATACACAATAGCGGAGCTGATTGAAAAATCTGACAATATATATAATTTCAGGCTTTTTGGGATATTCGGGAAATATGAACATTATCCTTCCAAATTTATATCAAATATCTGCTGTAAGGCCATTAAAAACTTACCCCTGACAATACGGCAAAATGTTTATTTTGATTATCTGTGGGTAGGAGATTTCTGCCGGATTATGGAATATTTTATTCACCATACTCCCAGATACCATACTTATAATACTGTATCAGGCAAAAAAATCAGCCTGGAACAAATTTGTGATATAGTTCTGCAGACCAGCCAAAAAGATTTACCGGTTTATATTTGTAAAGAGGGATATGCAAATGAATATACAGCTTCCAATACAAGACTGAGGGCGGAACTGGATAATTTCGAATATACACCGGTTGAAAACGCAGTCCGGCAGTTATATGACTGGTACGCGCAGAACGAAGACCGCATAGACTTGTATCAACTGATTTATTAAAGAATTATACACCAGATTCGGAGGGATACTTTAGATGCTGAAACGGGTAGCTGATATTATTATGGATACATTAATAGAATATGGTATCACAGACTGTTTTGCAGTGGTTGGTGGCGGAGCCATGTTTTTGGATAACGCACTGCTCAAATGTGAAAAAATGAACAAATACTTTAATCATCATGAACAGGCGTGTGCCATGGCGGCAGATGCTTATGCAAGATACAGCGGAAAAATGGCGGCAGTCTGCGTAACCTCGGGCCCGGGTTCCACCAACACTTTAACAGGCGTAATGGGTGCATGGCAGGACAGCCTTCCAATGATTGTTTTGTCAGGACAGGTCCGGTATGAAATTTCTGTTCCCAAATCAGGCCTGCCTTTGCGTTACCGCGGAATACAGGAATTTGAAATTATTCCTTCTGTACAGAATATGACCAAGTATGCCGTTATGCTGACTGATCCGTATGCCGTTAGAAAAGAACTGATAAAATCAATTCATATTGCCATGGATGGCAGGCGAGGGCCGGTCTGGCTGGACATTCCGCAGGATATCCAGAGTACATATGTGGAAGAAAACGAGTTGTATGAGCCAGAGGAATACTATAGTGCCCTTCCCGACTTATCACAGGAAGAAACAGAATCTGTCCTGCAGCAGTTCCAGTCCGCAGAGCGTCCCTGCATTTTGGCAGGATCCGGTATCAGAAGTGGAAACTGCATGGAAGCATTTTTAAAATTTATAGATAATATGCAGATTCCTGTTATTGGGGGTGCATGGGTTGCGGATAATCTTTATATGGAGCACCCGCTTTATTTTGGTTCTTCTGGTAATGTTGGGTCACGTGCTGGTAATTTTATATTACAAAACGCTGATGCCATTTTATCTTTGGGAAACAGTCTGGGTTTTCGGCAGACGGGCTTTAACCAGAATGGTTTCGCTAAGAATGCAAAAATATATATGGTGGATGCAGATGAAAATGAAGCCCTTAAACCAGGTCTTAAAATCTGGAAATTAGTGCATACTGATTTGAACCGTTTTTTTGAAGCTGCTGCACAATACCCTGCGCCGAGAACTTCCAGGGAAAAATGGATGGAATACTGCACGAAATTAAAAAAACGGTTTTCACCTTTTGAATCAATCGAACATGGGATTTGTATGTCTGCCAGGGTTTCCTCTTATTATTTTTGGAAAGTATTTCGAGAATATGAACCGGAAGACAGCATTCTGGCCCTTGGCAATAACAGCGCAAACACTGCAAAACTACAGATAGGTATCCAAAAGAGGAATCAGAGGGTTCTTACCAATTATACCTGTGGGGCGATGGGGTATGATATTCCGGCCGCAATAGGTGCCGCGGTTGCCTCTGGCGTCAGAATATACTGTGTAACAGGTGATGGAAGTATCATGATGAACCTTCAGGAATTACAAACGATAGTACAATATAACCTTCCGGTTTCAATCGTTATTTTTTCAAATGAAGGTTATGGGGCAATCCGGCAGACGTCAGAAAATTTTTTCCAGGGAGAATACATTGGCTGTACACCGGATACAGGGGTCAGTTTCCCCAGTTTTGAAAAAATAGCAGATGCATTCGGGTTTGAATATATCTGCTGTCATAATAATAATGAGGTGGATTCTTGCTTAAAACAGTTTATGCAGAAGAACCACCGGGTTTTATTGGAAGTAATGCAGGCATTTGATGACCCTGTCCTGCCCAAAGTTATGTCTCGTTTAGATGAAAATGGAAAAATGCAAACACCTTCATTACATGATATGTATCCTTTTTTGGATAAAAAGGAAATAAAAGACCTTATGTTAGCTTAAAATAACAGACAATACAGTATGGAGACGAAACTATGAGTGCAATCAGGAGAGCCAAAATATATGCAAGAGAAAGAACACCGCTGGAAGAAGTGATTCCACTGCAGGCACCATTTTCCGTTCAGGTTGATATATGCAGTGCCTGCAATATGAAATGTAATTTCTGTTTTCATTCGGATACTGGAACGATAAAAAAAACCGGCATAAAATTTGGTGCAATGTCCCTGGAGCTTTTTAAAAAAATCATAGATGATATGCACCTGTGCTGGGGGGGACAGAAAATTAAAAAATTAAAGCTTTTTAAAATCGGTGAACCGTTAATGAATCCGGATGCTGCCAGAATGGTAGCTTATGCAAAAAATGCCGGGGTGGCGGAGTGCATTGAAATCACAACCAACGGTACGCTGTTAAATAAAAAATTAAGCCTTGGACTGATTGATGCAGGTCTTGACATATTAAATATTTCAGTCAATGGAATTAATGAACAGCAGTACATGGATGCCTGCCAGTATGAAATGGATTTTCAGGATTTTTACAGAAAAATAGAATTTTTCTATTATCATAAAAAGGATTGTAAAGTTTTTATCAAATATAGTGACATTGGATACACAGAAGCAGAAAAGCAAAATTTCTATCAAATATTTGAAGCTGTATCTGATGAAATATTTGTTGAAACCATTTCCTCCACTCTTTGGCAGAATACGAATATCGGCCGGAAAATAAACAATGCACATAAAGGCACTTATGGACAGGAACTGAAACAAAAGGAAGTATGCCCGTTCCTGTTTACTACAATGGTCATAAACAATTTTGGCATTGCACATTTATGCTGTGTGGACTGGAAAACGGAATATATTCTTGGAGATTTAAAAACGGAAAAAATTGCGGATATCTGGAATGGCGAAACTCTCCGCAGGTACCAGATGCTTCATTTGAAAAAGATGAAAGACGTGGTGCCACTCTGCAGGCAGTGCGAAAGTTTGTCTGCCAATACGACCGATGACATAGATGACTATGCAGAAGTGATTTTAGAACGCCTTGAGCGAGGAGGTCCGGCATGAAAGCTATTTTAACAGGAGGAACAGGATTTATTGGCAGGCAGGTAGTTGCTGAATTATTAAATGCTGGTACAGATGTAACAATTTTGACTTCCACGCCCCCGAAAAATTGTCCGGTCTGCAGGATTTTTCTTTGTTAAAAATAATACATACCACTTATCGTTATGATGAACTGACACAAAAGTTGTCTGATGAAAAATATGACATATTTTATCATCTTGGCTGGGCGGGTGTTGATGCCAAAGATAAAAACGACATTTCCATGCAGTTAAGTAATATCCGAACATCCCTTGATATGTTAAAGCTTTCCAGGCATCTGGAATGTAATTTGTTCTTGGCTGCAGGAACGGTAGCGGAGTATGTTTTTAATGAACATATAATTGATTTTACAAAAAAGCAGACGCCAAATGACGTCTATGGTGCAGTAAAAACATCGGTTCATTATCTGCTGGAAATTGTTGCGGAACAATTAGGGCAGGATATGATCTGGACAGTTCTGCCAAGTACATATGGAGAGGGAAGAACCACTGGAAATATTCTCACTTATACCATTACAACATTGTTA
This sequence comes from uncultured Lachnospiraceae bacterium, assembly GCA_947566705.1. Taxonomy (GTDB): domain Bacteria; phylum Bacillota; class Clostridia; order Lachnospirales; family Lachnospiraceae; genus Roseburia. Next base: position 22,495 of record CANOLA010000040.1, read on the forward strand.
GAGGGCAGCCGTCCTAAATACGGAAATCTGCAATCCATGTGGGATTTTGCATATGTAACAGATGTGGCAAAGGCAATTATTAAAATTGCAGAAAGTGGACGGCACAATATGACATACGGAATAGGCAGCGGAACACATCAGACGCTCAGGAAATATATCTGCACTATTCGAGATCTTATAGACCCAAAACTTCCTTTAGGAATTGGGGAACTTGAAAATTCTGCTGGGAAAAGAGGCGATATGAATATACTTCCAAGTTCCTGTATTAATATTGAACCGCTTACCAGGGATACAGGCTGGAAACCGGCAGTTACATTTGAGGAGGGGATTAAAAAAACAATCCAGTATTACAAGGATATGAAAATGAGGTAATATTATGAATACCAGTATTATACTTACAATTGCCATACCTACATATAATCGCTGTAATTTATTGTGCAGGTCATTAGACAGTGTAATGGAACAGATTGAGGAGGGGGTGGAAATTCTTGTATCAGATAACGGTTCCACAGATGATACCCAAACGGTTATGAAAAAATATTGTGAAAAATATAATGTGCATTATTTTCGCAATTCAGAAAATCTGGGTATGGATAAAAACTTTTTAAATTGTTTTCAAAAAGCAAATGGTGAATATATACAGTTTCTTTCTGATGATGATATACTTCTGCCGGAAGCATTACATAAAATTTTATATTTGTTAAGGACAGAAAAACCAACTTATATTAACTTAAATTCATTTACATATTCGACAGAGACTTTTAATCCAGATGAAAGAAAGGCACCTAGAATACAGCTCAAGGAACCAGAGGATTTAATAACTTATGACAAAGAACTGGTTATGGAAAATGCTGGTGTTTATGTCACCTATATTTCTGCAACCATTTTAAAAATGAGTAAGTTTAGACAGATAGGAAATCCTGAAGAGTATTTCGGAACTCATTTTTTACATGCGCATCTTGTATTTCGTATTCTCTCGGGAGGTAAAAATAAGATGATTATAACCAAAGCACCATATCTGGCTGCGAAAAATAATAACAGTGGAGGATTTAATTTATATGATGTATGGGTGAAACAGTATAAAAGGCTTCTGCTTCAGACGGGTGTTGAAGCGGGATTTCGGAAAAATCTGATGGAAAAAATCTTTATCACGGACATGAAAGGATTTATTAAGGATTCCATCTTAAAATATCGGATAGAGGATTGGCATTATGATATGAAACACGGATGGATTTTGTTTACGAATACATATATGTATCCGTCTTTATGGTTTCGGGTATGGCCGTATGCGTTTCTTCCAAGACCGATTATAAAGCAGATATATGTCCAGAAAAGGATAAAGAAATGAAACTATCATTATCCAAAAGAGAACTTCAGGAATATACCATGAAACAATTAAAAAACTTTTTTCCGGATAATCATCTGTTAAAAGGCGATGACATTGACGCTTCCTTTGAGCAGGCTTTGGAACGGACGGAAAACTGTTTTCGTTATATTAATAATGCCGCATATTCAGATGGTAAGGGTACAACATTCTTTTCTCACCTGCACTCTGATCAGTATGCAACATTTTTATATTACTGGGCAAATTCGTTATGGAAACTTTCCGCAAATAAATCTGTCTGTGATAAATTGATTTATCTGAATAAAACATTACATGGTTTTTTTGTTTCTTATAAAGGTAAACTGCCGGACATTTTCTTCCTCACGCATCCGGTTGGAAGTGTGATTGGAAATGCAGCGTACAGTAATTTTCTGGTAATAGGCCAGAATGTTACCATCAATACTGGAGAAAACCCTGTCGGTGTAACAGTTCCTAAACTTGGAAAAGGACTGTACCTGGCTGCGGGAGCCAAGATTATAGGAAATGAACCGGTTGGAAACCGTGTATCCATAGGTGTGGATGCATTTGTATATGAAGAGCCGGTTCCTGATGACTCCGTTGTATTACGAAAACCGGATGGGAGTGTTCAAATTAGACGGCGAAACAAAGAATTCTGTAAGGCACAGCAATACTTTAATATTAAATTTTAAGCAAAACTATAGAAGGGAATTGCAATTAGCTCAGGAATTCAATGCTGCTAGTATTTATTTATACAGAGCATATTGTGGCTCCGATTGTAGCAGTGAACATTGTGTGGGAGGTTATAATGAATATAGCAGAACTTTTAAAGATAAAAGAAACACCCAAATATAAAAATATGTGTATCGGGAATGGCGTGATTTACCTACAGGATGCCTGTATCGTGCTGGATAACATCTGTGCAATGGAAATCCTGCTGCCACCGGCATTATCCCCCGGGTTCGGCATAATATGTATTTTGGCAGGCATCTTGGGGTGTTTTGCTCCAGTCGAAGCATTTCGGTCCATAGGCATATATACCATACCGATTGGAATCTTATCTATTATTCTCGTTATATTCCTTAGCAGCAGGAGAAAATACTGCCTGAGAATTGTTTTAAACTCAGGTTTCTCCTGTGGATTTAGAAATAAAGACATAAAGTATATGAGAATGCTATTAGTAGATATTCAGAAGGCGATAGGAAACCCCCAGATTAAGTTTTATGCTGACATAGCCAAGAAAAGCATTGAGTCAGTTGATAATATATATAAGTACATTGGGCGTTTGAAAAAGGAGGTTAAAGTGACTATATTTGGTGGAAATAATATTATTAATAACGGTTCTATGGGTGATTTAAATGGTGTTACTTTTGGTGATAACATTAATGGACAAACACATACTTTTAACGATGATTTTAGTAAACAGGCAAATGAAACAATAAACATAAACAATCAGACATTAACAGACGAGCAGTGGAATGTTTTAATCCAGTTTTTTGCGAAAAGGATGCAGTCTCTTGAGCCGGAGACGCAGGCGTACCATTCCTGTTCGCAGATGTGTGAGACGGCAAAAAAGAAAGATGCTTCTGCGCTGAAAGAAGAAATAAAATCAGCAGGAAAGTCTGTTATGGGAACTATTTTAGCGGCAGGTGTAAGCACGGCCGTGCAGCATCTGCTGAAATTAATTTTGCATACATAAGGGGCATAAACTGATTTGCGGAAAAAGGATGCAGGATGATGAATAGGATGAATGTAAAGCACAAAAAAGAGCTGGCTCTTATGAGTATTGCGGGTATTTGTGTCATAGTATCAGGGATATTGAATATTATGGTATCCTTAATGGGTACAGCGGCGTTGAAACAGGATAAAGCGCCGGACCGGGAAAACAGCCTTCAGCAGAAAAACATTTCAGAGTCCGGGGAATTTCGGGAGAACACCACGTTTGCAGATATACATATCGGCAGAAACACCAAAGCGGCCGCGCAGTCAGTACAGGCATCTGTACAAAACGAAGATGAATATTTATGTCCTGAAGCAGTTGGCAAGCTTCTGGATAAAGAAGACGTGGAAAGATTAAAGAATGCAGTTTATGAAAATTTACCACAGGGTAAAAATATTATCCAGATGGTAATCAATGAGATTTATGCCCGAAATGGCTATCGTTTTGACAGCCCGGAACTACAGGAATATTTTGAAGCGAAAAGCTGGTATGTTCCAACTACAGACAGTGACGCGGATATGGAAAGCATATATGCAGGGATGTCAGAAACTGATAAGGCTAACCTTGATATATTAAAAGATGAAAGAAAGGGTAAGAAATGATTTGTCAGAAATGCGGCTGCCAGAATGCAGATAATGAGGTGTTTTGCAGAAAATGCGGTGCTCTTATAGAAGATGAGGGTCTGGATCAGTGGTTTGACAGCGTAATGCCGGAGCAGAAACAGTTTGATTTTAATGCACTTATAAAAATGCTTAAGCCCAAAAAGAAGGTGAAGAACTGGGTGATTATTCTGGCAGGGGAAGTACTTCTGTCAGTTGTGCTATTGTTTTCCCTTTTTCAAAAAGTGACAGGGCGGTTTAGTGCGGAACATACAGCGGAGCATTATTTTGTGGCACTGGTGAACGGAGAATGGGAAGAAGCTTATTCAATGCTGGAATTAGAAGAGGGGGAGTTTACCAGCCGTAAGGCATATGATATCTGCTGTGAAAATAATTCGCTTCCTTTTATCACCAGTTATTCCATACAGAAAGAAAATCAGGTCGGAACCCTGGGACAGGATGTAACGGTTTTATACCGGGAAAGGGGTACATCTTCTGATACGGCGTACCACATTTCACTGAATAAGCAGCCGGAGAAAAAATACATATTTTTTGAGAACTGGAAAGTCAGTGCGGGGAGCCTTTTGTCAAAAGATATTCCTGTAACAGTGCCCCATGGAGCTGCTGTCAGCATAGACGGTATTCCGCTGGGAGATACTTATTTGTCAGCTGTAGAAAACAGTCTGGATTTTTATTCCATACCCGTTATGTTTGCCGGAAAACACCAGATAGTGGTAAGTATGCAGGAGATGGAAACGGTAAAGGAAGTCTTTGATACAAACCTAAATGGATATTCTTTGGATAAGATGCAGATATCGCCTAATATCCTGCAGAAATTGTTGGGACAGGCAGAAAAAGACCTGCAAAGTATTTATACCGCAGCCATTCAGGGAACACCATTCAACAAAATTTCGGAATTGTTTGTGGCAGATGGGGAAAAGGCAGCGGAAATAGAAAGCAGCTATATTTCCCTCTCAAAAGAGCTGGCAGATATAGAATATCATCAGATTGAAGCCCTGGACCTGACATCTGTGGCAGGAGAGGCGTATGCCAGTCCGGAAGATGAAATTTGTGCAGAGGTAGATGTTTCTTTTAGCTACCGGATTGCGTATTCTTATCTGGATTCATGGGAGGAGGTCCGTAAGAAAGATACTTGTGATGGGGAGGATGAACTGACTTTTTATTATGTACCGGAAAATGGTAAATGGAGTCTGGGTAATCTGGGATGTCACAGTCTGTATTATTAGTGAAAACCGGATATACTGCTGATTTGAGGGATAACATGTTTTTGTCAGACGGTCGTTTTATAAGGACCGTCTGTTTTTTCTCAAGACATCTGCAGCTTGCTTTTTATGTTTCGTGCAATCTGTAAGATAAAGATGTTGTTTCTAAACGTTAGTGTATAATTTTAATTGGCAAAAATAAAGGGAAGAGGTGAAAGCCCCTTCCCAACCATACAGTTTTTCTTTATGATATTATGTGGTTAGAAATTCAGATTAGAAATATCATTTAGAAAAATGAGAAAGTTGCCAACGAGTACTTGACACAAACTCAAATAAAAAAGCTATTGAAATCTGACTTTAGATGTGTTATATTGAGCATAAGAAGAGGGAAAGCCATAGAAGCGGCTCTACCCCATAATATGTTGCTTACCTATTTTTATAGGTTGCCGTCACTATGGTAGTAGTGGCGGCTATTTCTTTTTCCCTTGAAGATTGTATAGCACAAACCAACAAGGGCAACAATGAATATTCCAGTCTGAATCAGATCGGAGTATGTAACCATTGAATCACCCTCCTTTCTTTCGTCTGGAGGGCTACTTGAACCCTCCGATAAAACAAGAGGGGGTAAAGCCGCCTTTGGCTCTATGGTTTTCCCATATCGACAATATATCATATTTTTTGCTGTTCAACAATATTCTTTTCAAAAAATGAAATAGATATATATAACTTTTTTAAAGATCGCTGGAACTTCCGGGCCTGCGATGCTATAATATTCATAAGGAGAATAGTGTGAAAGAAAGTAGAGGAAAACCATAAATTGGCGCGCTTGAATAAGCTGT
>CANOLA010000041.1 GCA_947566705.1 uncultured Lachnospiraceae bacterium
AGAACACCAGCCTTCCAAGCTGGATACGTGGGTTCGATTCCCATCACCCGCTTTGATAATGCAGGGGATGTAGCTATGACGAGGTAAAAGTAGTTACGAGTGCATTATGAAGTATAACAGGTGTTCGTAGCTCAGCTGGATAGAGCAACGGCCTTCTAAGCCGTGGGTCGGGGGTTCGAATCCCTTCGAGCACATTTCTTCGGAAGAAGAAGTTACCAGCCCGGAAACCGGGGATGGCTACGGTGGGTATAGCGCAGTTGGTTAGCGCGCCAGATTGTGGCTCTGGAGGCCCAGGGTTCGAATCCCTGTATCCACCCTGTTGCGGTAGCAACAAGTTTAAATTTGTTGGGCTATCGCCAAGCGGTAAGGCACAGGATTTTGATTCCTGCATTCGTTGGTTCGAATCCAACTAGCCCAGCTTGTCAATTAAATATGGGACACTAGCTCAGGTGGTAGAGCACTTGACTTTTAATCAAGTTGTCGGGGGTTCGAATCCCCCGTGTCTCATTTTTAACCTCGTAAATACCGCATTTGCGGTGTTTATGGGGTTTTTGTTTTCCCGTGGACAGTTCCACGGAATTTCCCATAAAAAGGTAATGGTTACCTGAATTTTTGCTGATGGAAATCAGGGACTATATTCTGGCTGCGTTATCTTTTTTGATAAGGTGTTCCTTTAATACAAGGTTAATGTACTGGCTGAAAGATCTGTCGTCAAGCTCTGCCAGTTCTTTAATCCGGGAAATGATATCTTCGTCCAGGGAAATGCTAACTTTTACTTTATATGGTTTATTGTTCATACTCTTTACTCCTTTTTCCTACTTGTGTATTTTACACGAAATCTATCATGGATATAATAAAGTAGGAATAAGTAGTAGAAATTGGTATAACGGATTGGGGGACAAATGGATAAGAATGAATTCAAGGACCGGCTGTTTGATATACTGAATGACACAGATGATTTACCAGTAAAAGACATTGTGGCAGAAGACAGAAACGATGTGCTGAATATTTATCTGGAGGACGGCAGGGGATATATTATTCATGTAACAGAGTTATAAGCTGTTTGGTTAATGGAAAGGAGAAAATGGAAATGAAGATAGCAGTTACTTTTGAAAATGGAAATGTATTCCAGCATTTCGGGCATACGGAGCAGTTTAAGGTGTACGATGTTTCCGACGGGCAGATTGCGAAAGAAGAGGTGGTTTTAACGAACGGCAGCGGACATGGTGCGCTTTCCGGTTTTCTTTCGGATATGGGAGTGGATACCTTAATCTGCGGCGGCATTGGATTTGGGGCAAAGGCTGCGCTTGAAGAAGCGGGAATACGTCTCTTTGGAGGTGTAGAAGGCGATGCTGACAGTGCCGTAAAGGCATTTCTGGAAGGAAATCTTGTTTATAATCCGGATGTCAGCTGCAGCCATCACGGCAGCGGGCATCAGGAAGGTCACTGCGGGGAAAATAAGCAGGGCTGTTCGGGTAATGGACACTGCAGATGAAATAAAAAGAGTTTCGCGTTATGCGAGACTCTTTTTTGTTTTCTGCTTCCAGAACAGGTAGGTAATCAGGAGAATGATGCCGGTAATCATCCAGGTGACCGGATCCGCGAAGCAGACACCAGGGTAGCCAAACGGTTTTGCGGCAAGCAGGATGACAATATAACGGCATACAAGTTCGATGACACCGCTGAGCATGGGGACAAGGCTCTGTCCAAGGCCCTGCATGCCATTTCTGTAAATAAAGATCCATGCGAGCGGAAGCATAAAAGCACTTACAGCGTACAGGTACTGCATTCCGTAACCAATTGTTGTTTCTGACGGACTGTTGATAAACCAGCCAATCATAGACGGACCGGCAATGCAGCAGATAATGGCGGCAAGACCTGCGGAAACAAAACTCAGGATAAAAGCATCTTTCATGCCGCGGAAGATTCTTTCATAGTTTCCGGCTCCGAGATTCTGCCCGCAGAAGGTTGACATGGCAGTTCCCAGGGTTGGCATTGTCTGGGTTGCAATGGCGTTGACTTTTGAGGCGGCCGTAAATGCCGCAACCACATCTGATCCGAAACGGTTGATGGCACTCTGGAATACCATGGTGCCGATTGCCGTTATGGAATAGTTGAGCGCCATTGGTATTCCGATGGAAAGCATTCTCCAGACGGAGGCGGTATCAAGGTAAAAATCTGTGCGGCGCGTTCGCAGGACGGCATGTTTTTTGTGCATTACAATAAAACAGAGTATGGCGGCAATTCCCTGGGAAATAACAGTTGCATATGCTGCGCCTGCGGTTCCCTGTTTTGCTGCTACAATGAAAAATACGTCCAGTAAGATGTTTAGGATGCTGGAAAAAATCAAAAAATAAAGCGGTGTTTTACTGTCGCCCACGGCGCGCAGGATTCCGGAAGCCACATTGTATGCCATGGTACAGACCAGTCCGGCAAAAATGATGCGGATATAGTCGTTGGCGGGCTCCAGTATATTATCCGGAGTGTGCATCCATAACAGAAACTGGCGGGAGGCGGCAACTGTCGGAATGGTAAGAATGACAGAAACAGCCAGTGTAAGAAGAAGCGATACTGCGGTATAATGACGCAGCATGTTCTCATCTTTTGCCCCGAATGCATGTGAAATCATGACACCGAAGCCCTGGGCGATGCCGTTGGCAAAACCGAGGACTAAAAACATCAGGCAGCCCGTGGAACCGACAGCCGCGAGAGCGTCCGGTCCCAGATACTGTCCGACTATCATGGTATCCACCATATTGTAAAACTGCTGGAAGATATTTCCCAGTAATACTGGGACTGAAAATGCCAGAATGATTTTCATTGGATTACCGACAGTCATATCTCTTTTCATAATATTTAATCCCCCTTTCTGTAAATCACAGGTAAAAAAAAGACTAACAGAATGTTAGTCTGATATTAAAGTGCGTCTGCACAAATATGCGGGCAACAGGACTTGAACCTGCACGTCATGGACACTAGAACCTAAATCTAGCGCGTCTGCCAATTCCGCCATGCCCGCTATGTGATACCCCGAAGGGGTATTACCTACGCAAATCGCTCCGCGAAGCGGACTTTAAATGCGATTTGCTCCATCATGTGATACCCCGAAGGGGTATTGCCTGCGCAAATCGCTCCGCGAAGCGGTTTTTAAATGAGATTTGCTTTATCTACTATACATACTCACACATAGGATGTCAATAAGTTTTTGAAAAATACTTGACGAATTAGAAGAAATCATGTAACATTAAAAAATACGATTAGGGCTTATAGCTCAGCCGGTTAGAGCGCACGCCTGATAAGCGTGAGGTCGGTGGTTCGAGTCCACTTAAGCCCATGATCCGGATGTCCGCCGCAGGCGGGCATTTTTTTATTCCATGTCGGTCATAATGTCTTATGTTCCTGTGACCACAGCTCACTATGATTTAGATACTGCTCATTAATCCAGTCAACAACCTCCTGTTTGCCATTATCAGAAAACGGGGCGGTAAAGTCAGATTTTTTCTCTTCATCTGTCAGATCAAAGATAAAGGGACCCGGCCATACCCAGGCATGGAAGATGTCAGTCTGGTCTTCCTGCTGCTCGCGCCTGATCAGAAAACGCATACCGTTTATCCAGCCGGAGTAGCTTGTCTTTTTATAATAATTTAAATTGAGAACCTCATCAAAAGTAAGCATAATTCCTCCCTGAAATGAATTTGTTAGTTTATGTGCCTGCAGGATTTCATCCATTGTATCATAATTTCCAGTTCTTTTTGTGTAAAATATGGATTTTTTTTTATAAATCATATATAATACATAAGGAATGGGGGAAAAGCAATGCATACTGATTATTATAAAGAATTTCTTCCGGATCTTGATGAGTTCCGTGAAAAAACAATGAAATTTCATAATGGAGAAATGACCGTGCCGGAGTATAAGGGATTTTCCGGCGGATATGGAAGCTATGCGCAGCGCGGCGGCAAAAAACATATGTTAAGGCTGCGTATGGCAGGAGGGCGCATCACAAAGGAGCGTCTGGATTTTATTGTACAGTCCATACAAAAATACCACATTGACCTGGTAAAACTTACTACCTGCCAGTCGGTCCAGTTTCATAATCTGGAAGCAGAGGATTTATGTGAACTGATTGAACAGGCATGGGCGGCAGGCATGGTTTCCCGTGGCGGCGGCGGTGATTTTCCGCGTAATGTCATGGCGTCTCCTCTTTCGGGTGTGGAACCGGGAGAATATTTTGATGTGCTTCCTTATGCTGAGGCGGTGGGGGAATACCTTATGCAGTTTATCCGCGCTGTGAAGTTTCCGCGTAAATTAAAAGTAAGTTTCAGCAGTTCACCGAAAAACGAAACGCATGCCACTTTCCGGGATCTTGGTTTTACTGCCAATCCGGATGGAACCTTTGATGTGTATGCGGCAGGCGGGCTTGGAAATAAGCCTGCGCTTGGCGCAAAAGTTGCGGAGCATATTGCACCGGAAAAAGTCTGCTATTATGCCAAAGCGATGGTGGATACCTTTGTGGAGCATGGTAATTATGAGAACCGCGGACGGGCAAGGACACGTTTTATGCAGGAAACGCTGGGGACAGAAGGGTTTGTGCAGGAATACCGGAAGAAGCTTGCGCTTGTCATGGAAAATGAAAACCTGGATATCAGCACAGAGCAGTTTTCAGTTACCAAAACAGGTGCAGGGGAAACGCTGGATGATGTCCGCGCCGTAAAGCAGAAGCAGGAAGGTCTCTATGCAGTATTTTACCAGCCGGTTGGCGGTGTGATTTCCCCTGAAAAACTTGCAGAACTGCAGCAGCTTATGAAGGACATGCAGGATGTGGAAATCCGGCTTACCCCGGAGGAAGGGATGTATATCATTAACTGTACTGCGGATGAGGCGCGCAGGATTCTTGCAGTGACGGAGGATGGTGCAAAAACACTTTTTGAAACCTCGGTTGCCTGCATCGGTAACAGCATCTGCCAGGTCGGGGCAAGGGATTCCCAGGATGCGCTTAGGATGTGTGTGGAGGCTGTCAGAAAAGAAAATTTTGCAGACGGCGTTCTGCCAAAGGTTCATTTCAGCGGATGTCCGTCTTCCTGTTCGGCGCACCAGACCGGAAGCATCGGTTTCCGTGGCGGGGTGAAACAGTCGTCAGAAGGACCAAAGCCTGCTTTTGCAGTTTTTACCGGAGGATGTGCAAAACAGGGAGAGGAAGTAATAGCAGAGGCGAATAAGGCGATTGCACTTGAGGAGATTCCGCAGTTTCTCATTGACCTGGGAAGGATGGTTTCTGCTGAAAATACAACCTATGAAGAATGGGTGAAGACAAACCGTGACGCGCTAAATGAACTGATTGACAGATACACGGCGTAGGATGGACAAAAATTCATGTTTGGAAAAGACGAAAATCTTGAAAAAATCAAAGAAGCCCTGATTGCAATGGACTGTGATATGAGCGGTTTCAGAAGCTGGCAGAAGCAGTATGACAAATTAAAAAAACAGTGGAAAAATGAAGAGGAGCGTTACCAGAAGGCGAAAAAGCTCACGATGCGGGTGGAAACTGTTGCAGACCGTTTTGAGGAGATTCTGACAAGCAGATGGGGAGCGGACAAAGCGGAGGCGCTGCAGCTGGTGAAGGAATTAAAACAGCTGCAGAACAGCTTTGACCATGAATTTATGATCAGTAAAAATGATGATGATTTTCACAGCACATATGATGCGATCATCAGAATGGGTGCAAAGGCGCTGGAGGATGAACAGCAGAGAATTCTGTTTCAGAGTGAAATTGAAAACCTGCTCCAGATGCTCAGGGAAAATCTTGTGAAACAGCCGCCCGATGCAAAAAAGCTCTGCATTTATTATATGTACAGAAAAGATACTGACCTTGAGGAATTATCCGCACAGGAGAAGCTGGTAACGGTGGAAAACGTATACCAGATTATGTTTTTCGGTCCGATTGTGGAGCTTCTTACATATGCCATTACCCAGGCAGATGAAAAGAAAGAATTACTGGAACAGAGTGCGGACAAACGGAGCAGGAAATCCCTGGAATCCGTACAGTTTCTGTTAGACAGCGCACAGGGGGGGCTTTCACCAAAGGAACGCGCACAGGAGCTGTTTCAGGAACTGATGGAGCAAATCACATGAAAGTTCGCAGATCTGATGGAGAAGATATTATGATAAAAAGACCAGGGCCGGGGGAAAAATACCGGCATTTTAAAGGCGGAATATACCAGGTGGTTACAGTGGCGAAGCATTCCGAGACGGAAGAGGGACTGGTGGTTTACCAGGCTCTTTACGGGGATTATGCAGTTTATGCAAAACCGCTTGCAATGTTTGCAAAGGAGTTTGTACCGGATAAATACCCCCGGCTGAATGCTGACAGCATGCCGGGGGTTGAACATGTGGATGAATCGGGGAAAAAGCAGGAGGAGAAAGAACAGTCTGGTGAAACAGTAAGCGGAGTGGATCCAAAGCTTATGGAATTTCTTGAGACAGACAGTCTGGAAGAACGCTATAATATTCTTGTTTCCATGCGCGATATAGTTACAGACGGAATGATTGATACCATGGCGGTTGTGATGGATACTGTGATACCGGAGGGGGAAATCATGAAACGTTATGATGACTTAAAGCATGTCATCCGGACCAGGCAGCAGTATGAAAATGCAAACCGCCTGCGGTAATGTAAACCCTGCCTGCCCTGGGAAGGGATGTCATTCCATCGGGGGCATGACATCAGAAAGGCTTAAATTACTGTTATGGTAAGTTCCCATGTTTGTCACATCTTTACCGAACCATTCCGGCGGGGTAAAAGCATCTGCTTCTTCAATCGAATCAAATTCAACTTCAACAATTACCAGTCCTTCCAGCGCACCGCAGAATACGTCCAGCTCTGCCGTAAGCTTATCTGTCAGTGGAATCAGATAGCGTGTTTTTTCAATGAGCCTGCCGTCGGTTTTTGGGAGCATATGTTCGTATGCTTCTTTTGACAGCGGCAGATTATATTCTTCGCGGACCATAAGACCGTCTCCTTTGTAGGTCAGATAGTAGTCATCATCCGAACGGCGGATGCGGACTACCGGACTGGTACACAGATATCCCTGCGCGATTTTTTTTGATTCATACCGGTTGAGGTGTTCCGGCAGATTTTTTACAAAAAATTTTTTTTCAATTTCCATAAAAAATTCCTCCATGTTATAATACTACATCCTGTATTTGAAGAAAATGTATCTCAAAAAACCTGTGGTTTTTCCCGGATACGATCATTATACCACGTGGATTTACGGGAATACAAGGGGAAGGAAAAGCAGAAAAAATATTGCCTAAATCCCAAATCGTAGTATAATAAGTAAAGAACACTAAAATGCATAAAAGGAGAATATGTAAAGGAGAATTCGGGAATGGCAAATTTATTTTACACGCCTGCAGAAATGGTCGGCAATTATATTTCCGCAGGAGAAAAAAAGGCAAAACTTCCCCTGGGCAGAATGATTCTTCTGGGCATACTGGCAGGAGCATGTATTGCCATCGGGGGTGCGGCAAGTAATGTGACGGTTCATGGAATTTCTAACGTGGGAATCGCAAGAACCCTTGCGGGAGTGGTTTTTCCAGTAGGACTTATCATGGTCGTAATTACGGGGGCGGAATTATTTACGGGAAACAATCTGATGATAATGTCGCGGCTTTCCGGTAAAATCAGTACGGGCGCTTTGTGCAGAAACCTGGTTGTCGTCTATCTCAGCAACCTGGTCGGCTCACTGCTTATCGTCGGACTGGTCGCACTGTCCGGTCAGCTTGATCTGTCTTCTGGCGGTCTTGGGGCTTATACCATCAAGGTGGCGCTCGGCAAATGCAACCTTGTTCCGGTAAAAGCGCTGACAAGCGGTATACTCTGTAATATACTGGTTTGTCTTGCAATCCTTCTGGCAGGGGCGGCAAAGGACATTGTGGGAAAAATCTGGGCGATTTTTTTCCCGATTTTTGCATTTGTTACAGCAGGCTTTGAACACTGCGTTGCAAACATGTACTATATTCCGGCAGGTATGGCTGCAGCACTGAACAAGGATTATGTGGCGCTGGCAGAGGAAATGTATGGAATTACGGCAGAGCAGATTACTTCCCTGTATTCGCCCAATGTGGCAAGAAGCCTTCTGCTGGTTACACTTGGTAATATGATCGGCGGTATGATTTTTATTGCAGTGACATTCTATGTCATACATAAGCAGGCGCTTGAAGCGGCTGCTGCTGCGGCAAAGCAGGGAACCCAGACCGTGCGGTCAGAGGCTTCACCGCTGCCTTTAATCAGGCTTGGTATTTTTATGGCGGACGGCTGTGAGGAAATAGAAGGTCTGACAGTTGTTGATGTTATGCGAAGGGCAGGCATTGCCATTGAGACCATTTCCATTAACGGAACCCATCAGATTACCAGTTCCCACAATGTTACATTCCATGCGGATGTAACAAAGGATAAGGCGGATTACGACAGTTATGACGGAATCGTGCTTCCGGGCGGTATGCCGGGGACATTAAATCTTGGGGCAGATGAAGTGGTAAACCAGGTGATTCAGGATTTTGCAGAAAGCGGAAAGCTGGTTGCAGCAATCTGCGCCGCACCGAGCGTGCTTGGGCAGGCAAATGTCCTGGTTGGTAAAAAAGCAACCTGCCATCCGGGCTTTGAGGAAAAGCTGGTCGGAGCAAAATTCCAGAGACAGCCGGTTGTTGTGGATTCCAACATTATCACAAGTCGCGGCATGGGTACAGCGATTGCGTTTGCACTTGAAATTGTCCGTTATTTCCTTGGGGATACGGCAGTGGAAAAAGTGAAAAAAGGTCTTGTTTACCGTGGTGTGTCATAAATAACCATAAATTACAGGAAAAGCGCCCCCGGATGCTTTTGGCATCCGGAGGCGCTTTGTGTACTCCGCTTTTACAGGCAACACATGTCAGCAAAAATATGCGGGGCACACACTGATTTTTAATTCAGGAGGAAAAGCTATTTCATCTGCTCTTCCTGTCTCATGATCATCTTCTTGACCATTTCTCCGCCGATAGATCCAGCCTGCTTTGAAGTAAGGTCACCATTGTAACCTTCCTTAAGCGGTACTCCAAGCTCGCTTGCTACCTCTTCCTTAAAACGCTTCATTGCGTCCTTAGCTTCTGGTACAGCCATACGTGAACCAGATGAGTTGTTTGATGATGCCATAATGTTCACCTCCTTAGTTTCTAGCTTCTATATTCGTAAAATGCCGGACAGTGCCGACTGCACACGGACTGCAGTCGGCAAATTTCTTTGTCAACGTGCTGTCTCATGTGCCTGAATATAGTGTAGCCAGAAAAGATGAAAATATGATTTTTTAAAGGTGACAATTACTGGTAATCCGCGATTATATAAATTTTGAACAGTTTGTGAAATTTAATGCGCAGATGTACCGGATATGATATAATTCTGTATACTTGAAATAATAATGAAACTGCATAATCGCATGACTGTTATAAAGGAAGTGGCTGAATGAAAATAGAACATGTTGCAATGTATGTTAATGATTTGGAAGGCGCAAAGCATTTTTTTGAACAGTATCTGGGTGCTGTGTCAAATGAAATGTATCATAACAAAACGACTGGTTTTAAATCTTATTTTCTAAGTTTTGACGACGGGGCAAGACTGGAGATTATGAACAGGCCGGATATGGATGATGATGATAAATCCCTTCAGAGAACAGGGTATATACATATTGCATTTTCCGCCGGAAGCAGAGAGAAGGTTGATTTGCTGACTGCACAGCTGAAAAAAGACGGATATGAAGTAATAACCGGACCGAGAACCACGGGTGACGGATATTATGAAAGCTGTATTGCTGCGATTGAGGGAAACCAGATTGAGATTACCATATAGGAAATGCGGGGCTGTTCGGACAGAGCCTGTATGGTACCAGTAACGACTTACGGAGGATAATTATGATTGTATTCAGATGGATGGTTCTGCCAGCCCTGGCTGTATGTGCATTTGCGGGATACCTGTTTTTTACAGTATACCGGGGAGTGGGATATTTTCTGAAGAAATGGACAAAAAAGAAAAAAATACTTCTGGCGCTTTTCATTACCGTTCTGCTGGTTGCACCCATGCGCCTAGGCATATTCTGGTTTATTTTACTGGCGCATTTTTCTGCAATGCTGCTGCTTGCAGACCTGGTTTTTGTTCTGGTCCGAAAGCTGAAAAAAACGGAGCTTCCAGGAGCTGCCATGATAATCTGGCGCGGTGGAATTCTGGCAGCTTTACTGACTGCTGTTATTATGTGTTATGGCGTCTTCAATATGAAACATGTCATAAAAACAGAATATCAGGCAGTAACGGAAAAACCGATTCGTGACGAAGGATATAAACTGGTACTGGTTGCGGACCTGCACTACGGGATTTCCCTGGATCATGAGGGGCTTGCCGGCGTAGCCGGGGAAATCAAAAAAGAAAACCCGGATGTGGTGATTCTTGCAGGGGATATCGTGGATGAACGGACCACACAGGAACAGATGGAGGATGCTTTTGCAACGCTCGGTACAATATCCAGTACATACGGCACCTATTTTACTTATGGAAACCATGACAAAAGACTTTATTCCTCTGCTCCTGGTTATACCGTGGAACAGCTTGAGGCAGCAGCGCATAAAGCCGGGATTACGGTTCTGGAGGATGAAACGGTGTCTGTAAACCCTGAGCTGCTTCTGTCTGGGCGTGCAGACAGGTCCTACGCGCCGGAGAGGGCGTCTGCTTTGAGTCTGGCGGCAGACAGGGATGAAGAAAAGATATGGATTGTTGCGGACCACCAGCCAGCGGGATATGAGGAACTAAAACAGGCAGGATGCGATGTTGTTGTATCCGGACATACCCATGCCGGGCAGATTTGGCCGCTGGGGCTTTTTGCGAAGCTGTTTCACCTGGATGAAATGAGCTATGGATATGAAACAGATGACGGTCTGCAGATGTTTGTTACGTCAGGAATGGCAGGATGGGGCGTCTGCTTCCGAACACAGAAACATTCCGAGTATATGGTAATTTCTCTTCTGCCTGCATCCCGTAGTTCATAAAAAGGCTGAAAATACAGATGCACCGATTACTGTGAGCAGACCTGCAACCGCAATGGAAAGGCTGCTCATGGCACCTTCGGTTTCACCCAGTTCAATGGCTTTTGCAGTTCCGATGGCATGGGCGCTGCAGCCAAGTGCAAGTCCGCGGGAAACAGGTTCGGTAATTTTAAATATTTTACAGATGAATTCACCGAAAATATTGCCGAGTACACCGGTAATGACGATGACGGCGACTGTAATTGTAACATATCCGCCGAGCTCTTCAGAAACCCCCATGCCGATTGCCGTTGTAATGGATTTTGGAAGAAGCGTGACATATTCTTCATGGGATAATCCCATAAGTAACGCAAGGACAAGGATGGTTACCAGACTTGTCAGTACGCCTGTCACAATTCCGGCAATGACGGCTTTTAGGTTCTTTTTTAAAAGCTCAAGCTGTTCATAAAGAGGAATGGCAAGACATACGGTTGCAGGAGTTAGAAACCAGCTTAAATAATGTGCGCCCGCGCTGTAGGTTTCATAATCAATGTGCGCCGCCGTAAGAACAAGAATTGTGGCGGCAATGGAAATTAACAGGGGATTGCATAATCCCGTTTTAAACTTATTTTTCAGCAGAACACCAAGTGCATATGCTAAAAGACTGACAGTTACACCGGCAAATGCCGAGGTTTCAAAAAAATCATTCATTTCTTAAAATATTCCTTTCCCTCATTTTTCTTTTTCGTGTCATGGCGGATGATAAACTGTGATACGTGGCCTGTGGCAGCTATTACTGTAACAATGGTAAGGACAGTAATGACGCTGACGGGCAGCAGTATGGGGCGCAGCATGTCATACGATGACATCAGGCCCACACCCGCAGGGATAAACATGACCGGCATGGTTTCAATTAAAAATTTACCTGTTTCTTTTACCTGGTCCAGCCGGATGATACCGCACAGCAGTCCGGCAAACATAAGAACCATGCCGTAGATGCTGGCAGGAACCGGCAGCGGAATTATGGATTTTAAAATCTCCCCGGCAAAGGAAATGGTGAGTATGATTAAAAACTGTTTTAAATATTTCATGGACAGAACCTCCTTTTTGTAGTCTGTACAAAAACCCTGCTGTGATATGAAGTATTTTTCCATGTTAGTCTTCTTTTTTTTATTTGTCAAATACGGGATTGTTTTTGCACGTGCAAAGCATTAATAGAAAGGGAGAAAATATCTGAAACGTATATGCAAAGGAAGAAGGGAGGATTCATGGGGGACAGGACGCCTGGTATCGTGATGTCATAAAAAATAATGGGAATAATCTGTAGAAACAGCTGGATTTTCATGTAAAGGAGTGTTATAATTTTTCTATATACAGCACATGCCGCATTAGGAGGAATGATTATGTTTGGAAAATCCAGGACAGGCAGTGAGGAAACGGATGCCGCAGTAAATACGCGGGAGATTGCAGCAAAGCTGAAAGGGTATGCGGATTCCATGTCCGACCTGCAGCGTCTTGTGGCAAAAAAGAAGGAAGAGGCAGCAAAGGAAGAATCGCAGTCAGTTTCTGAAATTGATAAAGTAAAAGGCTCACTGGTGAATGCGGTTGAAAGTAATGAAACCGTGGTACAGGCAGTTGTGGATTTCGGGGAGGCATTTGAGCAGATTGATGCGCTGTCGGAGCAGTTCCAGGACGCCATTAAAGAAATTACAGAAGTATCCGAAAGTGCAATGGACAATATGGGAAGCCTGAACGAAAGTACAGACCACCTGGTTGCACAGTTTCAGGAAATCCAGCAGATTTATAATGATTTCCAGAGCGAATTCGGTGAGATATATAATGCCATGACCGGTATTATTTCGGTGGCAAACCAGACAAACATGTTAGCGTTAAATGCATCCATTGAGGCGGCGCGTGCCGGTGAGCAGGGACGCGGATTTGCCGTTGTTGCAGACGAGGTAAACAACCTTTCCCAGGAAATCAAGCAGCTGGTTGCAGTGGTAAATAAGAGCATGGACGGGCTTTCGGCCAGTTCCGAAAAGCTCAGTGATTCCATTACACAGGCCAAGAAGGCGCTGGAAGAGTCCAGGGAGCAGATGAATACGACAAACGGTGCATTTGAACAGATTACAAATTCGGTAACAAGTGTCGAGCGGGTAAAAGACGGTATCGAAGACGCCGCAGGCCGCTGTACCAGCAGGATTTCAGAAGTAAAGTCTGATATGACCAGGCAGGAGAAACGTTACGAGCAGGTAATCGGGGAAATGGACGATTTTAAGGCATCCATCTGTGAGTGGGAAACTGCGTTTGAGGAAATTTCAGACAGCATAGAAACTTCCAGGCCTGTTCTGGACCAGATTATAAAGGAACTGTAAGGAGTAAAGCGTAGGAGCAAATCTGTATCAGGTTTGCTCCATTTAAATTTATCAGACAGGAGCAGTGTATGAAAAAACAGATGTTAAACGGAGACTGGAATTTAAAAAAATATCCGGATGGGAAAAGCATTCCGGTAAAAGTACCGGGCAGCGTTATTTCCGGACTGCTGGCAGCCGGGGAAATAGAAGATCCGTATTACAGGGAAAATGAATACGACACGAGGGAATTATTCTGGAATGACTATGAATTTTCCAGAAAGTTTTCCGTGGACCGGGAACTGATACAGGAAAAAGAAGTGGAACTGGTCTGCGAAGGACTGGACACACTGGCGGAAATACGATTGAACGGCATTCCCGTGGCACATACTGCCAATATGCACAGAACCTACCGGATTGCGGCGGGGAATTTTCTGTTTGAAGGGGAAAATGAAATTGCCATCCGTTTTTCATCTGTTCTGCAGTATATAAAGAACTATAAATACAGGGAGAATCATGAAGTGCATTATATTCCGAGCGGTGCAATGGAAGGAAACCATCTGCTCCGGAAAGCACATTCCATGTTTGGCTGGGACTGGGGTCCGCAGCTTGTGGATGCCGGAATTCTGCGTGATATTTTTCTGGAGGGACGTTCCGGCGGGCGGATTGCCGATGTACGGATACACCAGAAACACAGGGAGGACGGTTCTGTCGGTGTGGTGGTTGCCGTCGAGCTGGAGCATGCCACGGAGGACAGG
The DNA here is from genome assembly GCA_947566705.1 of uncultured Lachnospiraceae bacterium. Lineage (GTDB taxonomy): Bacteria > Bacillota > Clostridia > Lachnospirales > Lachnospiraceae > Roseburia. The sequence continues at coordinate 14,153 of CANOLA010000041.1, forward strand.
GAGATTACAGTGACATTTGCAGAGCCGGAGGGCGGACAGTCCTGGAAAGAAAATGCCCAGAAGGTCTCCGATGTATTTTATGCGGCAGAGTTTACAGTTGAAAATCCCAGGCTCTGGTGGCCGAACGGATACGGTGCGCAGCCGCTTTATACGCTGACGGTAACCAGGGACGGCGAGCAGGTGGCAAAAAAAATCGGACTGCGGACTCTTACGGTAAGCCAGCAGAAAGATGAATGGGGCAATGAATTTGCGTTTATGGTAAACGGCGTAAAAATATTTGCAAGGGGCGGGAATTATATTCCGGAGGATGCCGTTTACCCGCATATAACAGAAGAAAAAATAAAACGTCTTCTTGGGGACTGTGTGCGTGCAAACTTTAACTGCATCCGTGTCTGGGGCGGAGGCTATTATCCACTGGATGCATTTTATGATTTGTGCGACAGCTTCGGGCTGATTGTCTGGCAGGACCTGATGTATGCATGCAATGTTTATGATGTGACTGACGAGTTCTTAAAAAATGTAAAAAAGGAGACCGTTGACAACGTAAAAAGAATCCGTCACCACGCATGTCTGGGACTGTGGTGCGGCAATAACGAAATTGAATCCGCATGGGACCACTGGGGGGATTTCCAGAGTGAGAGCGCATATCTGCGTGCCGATTATATCAGGCTGTTTGAGGAGGTTCTGCCAAGGACGGTAAAGAGCGTTGACCCGGATACCTTTTACTGGCATTCCTCCCCGTCCTCCGGAGGCTGTTTTGACAGTCCCGATGATGAAAACCGCGGGGACACGCATTACTGGGCGGTATGGCACGGACAGCAGCCGTTTACGGATTACCAGAAGTATTTTTTCCGGTTCTGTTCAGAATTCGGTTTCCAGTCATTTCCGTGCAGAAAAACCGTGGAGAGCTATACAAAAGAAAGTGACCGGAATATTTTTTCCAGGGTCATGGAGAGCCACCAGAAAAATACTTCGGCAAATGGAAAAATGCTTTACTATCTGTCCGAGAACTTCCGTTATCCGAAGGATTTTGACAGTCTGCTTTATGTGACACAGGTGCTGCAGGGCATTGCGGTCAAAAGCGGTGTGGATCACTGGCGGAGAAACAGGGGACGCTGCATGGGAGCCCTGTACTGGCAGGTAAATGACAACTGGCCGGTTGCCTCCTGGTCGGGAATTGACTATTTTGGCAGGTGGAAGGCGCTTCATTATATGGCGGTAAAGTTTTACGCACCGGTGTCAGGAAGCATCCGTGCGGCAAATGCAGAGCTTTGTCTGGTGAATGAGACCGCTGCTGAAATCAGTTATTCAGGTTCTTTTGTATGCAGGGATCTGGATGGAAATATTCTGGAGGAAATTCCGGTTACGGGACAGCTTGCGGCATACAGTGCACAAAAGGCAGGTGAATTATCCGCAGCACGGACATATGAAAGCTTTGTGGAAGCAGAAATTAAATGCAGCGATGGTACAGAGATTTATGAAGTGGAAGTGCTGGCACCGTATAAACACCTGGAACTTAAAAAGCCAAAATACCAGGTACAGGTAACAGAGGAGGCTGACCGTTTTGTGATCCGGCTTGGCGCAGACTGTTTTGCGCCGTTTGTGGAGCTTGACTTTGCAGATGCCGATGTGGTTTTCAGCGATAATTTTTTTGCGCTGAACGGTGCAGGGGAAAAGATGATTGTGGTTTTAAAGCAGGATATCCGCAAAGGAAGTTTTGCGGATGCGGATGATCTGAAAAACCGGCTGGTTATCCGCAGCCTGCGGGATACCTACTGATTGTTACCATGTTTTTTCCATACTGTGTAAAAAACACTTGGCAAAGTGCCATTTGTTATGTTATAATGCATAAATGACTGTAGTTATGAATTAGGGTGCAGTATGGCATGGCATGAAATAGATTGTACATGAAGTTATTTTTTAAGGAGGAAACAGTTAGAATGAGTGTACAGGTTGAAAATTTAGAGAAGAATATGGCAAAACTTACCATCGAGCTTCCGGCAGAGGAACTGGATAAGGCAATTGAGGCTGCTTACCAGAAGCAGAAAAAGCAGATCAGCATCCAGGGATTCCGCAAAGGAAAAGTTCCGAGGGCGATGATTGAAAAGATATATGGTGCGGAAATTTTTTACGAAGATGCAGCCAATGCACTGATGCAGCAGAATTATGCGGCAGCAGTTGATGAGAGCGGTATTGATATCGTGTCCCGTCCGACCGTGGATGTGGTCCAGATTGAAAAAGGCCAGCCGTTCATCTTTACTGCAGAGGTTGCTGTAAAGCCGGAAGTGACGCTTGGCAAATATATGGGCGTAACCGTTACAAAGATTGATACATCTGTCAGTGAAGAGGATGTGGATGCTGAACTGGAAAAGGAACGCGACAATAACGCGAGAATCATTACCGTGTCAGACAGACCGGTTGCAGACGGGGACACAGCAGTTATTGATTTTGAAGGATTTGTTGACGGTGTTGCATTTGAAGGCGGCAAAGGCGAAAACCATCCGCTGGTAATTGGTTCCCATACTTTTATAGATAATTTTGAGGAACAGCTGATTGGAAAGAACGCCGGAGAGGATGTGGAAGTAAACGTCACATTCCCGGAGCAGTACCAGGCAGCAGAGCTTGCAGGAAAGGCTGCAGTGTTCAAAGTAAAGATAAATGAAGTGAAAACAAAGGAGCTTCCGGAACTGGACGATGAGTTTGCACAGGATGTTTCTGAATTTGATACGCTTGCTGAATACAGGGAAAGCGTAAAGAAAAGACTTGAGGAGCAGAAGCAGGAGGAAGCCAGAAGAACCAAAGAGGATGAGGCAATCCAGAAGATTATTGACAAGTCCAAAATGGATATTCCGGATGCCATGATTGAGACACAGTGTGAGACAATGCTGGATGAGTTTGCCCAGAGGATTGCCCAGAGCGGACTTTCCATGGAACAGTATTTACAGTTTTCCGGTCTTACCGTTGATGCGCTGATGGACCAGGTTCGTCCGGAAGCCATTTCACGGATTAAGAGCAGTCTTGTTCTGGAAAAGATTGCAGAGGAAGAAAACATCCAGGCATCCGAAGAGGAACTGGCAGCAGAAATTGAGAAAATGGCTGCAGGCTACGGCATGGAGGCCGATAAGCTGAAAGACCTTATGGGGGATTCTGAAAAAGAATCCATGAAAAAGGAACTGGAGCTTTCAAAGGCTGCAGACCTTATTATGGAAAATGTAAAGGAACGGGCAAAGGCAAAGAGTAAAAAGGAAAAAGAAGCAGAAGCCGAGGCTGAGGCAGAATAATTCCAGATACAAAAACAGACAGACTGGTCTGGTCTTTCACAGACCAGATTGGTCTTTTACACTTTTATACTTCTTATGCAGTATTACAATTATGGAGGCATGAATTATGAGTTTGGTACCTTACGTTGTGGAACAGACGAGCAGGGGGGAAAGAAGCTATGATATTTACTCCCGCTTATTAAAAGACAGAATTATTTTTCTGGGGGAAGAGGTAAATGAGACGACAGCAAGTCTTGTGGTTGCGCAGCTTCTTTTTCTGGAATCAGAGGATCCGGGAAAAGATATCCAGCTGTATATTAATTCTCCGGGCGGAATGGTAACTGCCGGTCTTGCAATTTATGATACCATGCAGTACATCAAATGTGATGTTTCAACTATCTGTATTGGTCTTGCTGCAAGCATGGGGGCATTTCTTCTGGCAGGCGGAACAAAAGGAAAGCGGTTTGCCCTCCCGAATGCAGAGATTATGATTCACCAGCCGTCCGGCGGTGCCAAGGGGCAGGCGACTGAGATTCAGATTGCAGCGGAAAACATCTTAAAAACCAAAAAGCGTTTAAACGAAATTCTGGCTGCGAATACAGGCAGGCCTTATGAGGTAATTGCTGCGGATACCGAGCGTGATAATTATATGTCGGCAGAGGAAGCGGCAGAGTATGGCTTAATTGATGGAGTGATTACGAACCGGTAAGGAAAGGGTAATGCCTCTGGCAGTCTGCCGGAGGCATTGTGTTAGGTGGTAATATGGAAAAAACAACGACAGGAAAGAATAATGATGGAAGGATTCGCTGCTCTTTTTGCGGCAAGACACAGGAACAGGTCGGAAGACTGATTTCCGGTCCGAACGGGGCTTTTATCTGTGATGAATGCGTGGATATCTGCGCAGAAATTATTGAAGAAGAAGGTGTGGAAGAACGCGTCGCAGTCTCTGCGGGAGAAGAAATCAATCTTTTAAAGCCCGAAGAATTAAAGTCATTTCTGGACGACTATATCATAGGCCAGGACCAGGCGAAAAAAGTCCTTTCTGTTGCGGTATATAATCATTACAAGCGTGTGCTTGCAGGGATGAGTCTGGATGTGGAACTGCAGAAAAGCAATATCCTGATGCTTGGACCTACCGGTTCCGGAAAGACGCTTCTGGCACAGACGCTGGCAAGGGTGCTTAATGTTCCGTTTGCAATTGCAGATGCAACGACGCTGACGGAGGCCGGCTATGTGGGCGAGGATGTAGAAAATATTCTGCTGAAACTGATACAGGCGGCAGATTATGATATTGAGCGTGCCCAGCATGGAATCATATACATTGACGAGATTGACAAGATTACCAAAAAGTCAGAAAACGTTTCCATTACGAGGGATGTATCCGGTGAAGGTGTGCAGCAGGCGCTTCTTAAGATTTTAGAGGGAACGGTTGCATCTGTTCCGCCGCAGGGAGGCCGCAAGCATCCGCAGCAGGAGCTGATTCCGATTGATACCACAAACATCCTGTTTATCTGCGGCGGTGCATTTGACGGACTGGAAAAGATTGTTGATTCCCGTCTGGATGCTTCCGCCATCGGTTTCAATGCAGAGGTAAGGGCGAAAGGTGATATTAATGTCGGGGAGGCTTTCCGGCATGCACTTCCGCAGGATTTTGTGAAATTTGGTCTGATACCGGAGTTTATCGGGCGTGTACCGATTACGGTTTCGCTTGATTCGCTGGACCGTGATGCACTGATCCGGATTCTGAAAGAACCAAAAAATTCGCTGGTGAAGCAGTATACCAAGCTGCTGGAGCTGGACGGTGTCGGACTGGAATTTGAGGAAAGTGCGATTGAAACAATTGCAGACAAGGCACTGGAACGTGAGACCGGGGCAAGGGGACTGCGTGCAATTATGGAGACAGTGATGCTGGATCTGATGTACCAGGTTCCTTCCGATGAATCCATCAGCAGATGTGTGATTGACCGGGAATACGTGGAAAAAAACCTGTCTGCAGGAGATGATAAGATTCTGGGCATAAAAAATAAGGGCGGAAAAAAAGAAGAGCTTGCGTCCTGATCAGGAGTAATACAGGTGGAAGAAAATAAGCTTGCCATGCCTGCAGTGGCACTACGTGGAATAACGATTTTACCGGGCATGATTGCCCACTTTGATATTGGCAGGGGGCGTTCGGTACGTGCTGTTGAAAAGGCAATGAATACAGACGAACGGATTTTTATCGTAACACAGAAAGACAATGACCAGGAAAATCCGGATATTTCCCATCTTTATGACATGGGAACCATTGCACAGATAAAGCAGGTGGCAAAATTACAGAGAGGAATTGTGCGGATTCTGGTGGAGGGAATGACCCGTGCCAGACTGTGTGAATATGAATATGAAGGGGAGAAAGGGTTTCCAATGGCGCACGTCGTTTCCTGCGGGGACAACGAGGCGCAGGATCTGGAACCGGAGTCAGTCCGGGCGCTGGTTGTGGATGTAAAGGATGCCTTTTTTCAATATGTGCGTCTGCATGGAAAAATCGGGCAGGATATTTTAAGCCAGGTAAAAGGCATAAACGATTTATCCGTTCTGATTGATTATATTACGAATAACCTTCCGGTGGTATATACCTGCAAGCAGGCGGTTCTTGAAGCAGCAGCTTTGTCTGAACGTTACGAGGTACTGATGGTTATCCTTATGCAGGAGAGTGAAATTCTTAAGATTCGCGGGGATTTCCAGAAAAAGGTGCAGGAGCGCGTGGACAAAAACCAGAAGGAATATGTGCTGCGTGAACAGATGGCGGTTATCCGGGAAGAGCTTGGGGAAACGAATACTGATTCGGATGCCAGAGAGTATGAAAAAAAGCTTGAAGAACTTCAGGCATCCGATAAGGTAAAAGAACGGATTCATAAAGAAATCGTCCGTTTTAAGGGAATATCCGCAAATTCATCGGAAAGTACGGTAAGCCGCGGATATATTGAAACACTGTTAGAGCTTCCGTGGGATAAAATGTCAGAGGATAATAAGGATCTGGCACAGGCACAGAAAATACTGGATGAGGACCACTATGGCCTGGAAAAGGTAAAAGAGCGTGTGCTTGAATTTCTTGCAGTCCGCAGCCTGACCGGTAAGGGGGAAAGTCCGGTAATTTGTCTGCTGGGACCTCCCGGAACAGGAAAGACCAGTATTGCCCGTTCAATTGCACGGGCGCTTGGAAAGAAATATGTGCGTATTTCCCTTGGCGGCGTAAGGGATGAAGCGGAAATCAGGGGACACAGAAGAACCTATGTGGGAGCCATGCCGGGACGTATCGTTGCAGGGCTTCGGACGGCAGGCGTGAAAAATCCGCTGATGCTGTTGGACGAAATTGACAAAATGAGCAGTGATTACAAGGGTGATACGGCTTCTGCAATGCTTGAAGTACTGGATATAGAGCAGAACCATAAATTCCGTGACCATTATGTGGAGCTTCCGGTGGATTTGTCAGAGGTGCTTTTTATTGCAAGTGCAAATTCTGCGCAGGATATTCCGCGTCCGCTCATGGACCGTATGGAAATTATCGACGTCAGCAGTTATACGGAAAATGAAAAGTTCCATATAGCGAAAAAACATCTGGTTGCAAAGCAGTTAAAACGCAATGGAATTGCAGAGGGACAGCTTAAGATTACGGACAAGGCGCTGCGGCAGATCATTTCATTTTATACAAAAGAAGCCGGCGTGCGCGGCCTGGAACGCAGAATCGGGGAAATCTGCCGAAAGAGTGCAAGAAAACTCTATGAGGGGGAAGAAGAAAAAGTACGTGTTTCAGCCACTAATCTGGAGGAGTTTCTTGGTACTCCCAAATACCGTCAGGACAGGAAAAACAAGAAAAATGAAGTGGGTATTGTCCGGGGACTGGCATGGACCAGCGTTGGCGGTGTGACGCTTGAAATTGAAGTTAATGTGATGCCCGGAAAGGGAAATCTTGTGCTGACCGGAAAGCTGGGAGACGTCATGAAAGAGTCTGCCCGTGCGGGAATCAGCTATATCCGTTCCATCAGTGCAGACTATGGAATTAAACCGGAATTTTTTACAGAAAATGAAATACACATCCATATTCCAGAGGGCGCTGTGCCAAAGGACGGACCGTCAGCGGGAATTACCATGGCACTGGCGATTCTTTCCGCAGTCACAAACCATCCGGTACGTGCAGACATTGCGATGACAGGTGAAATTACTCTGAGGGGCCGTGTGCTTCCGATCGGAGGTCTGAAAGAGAAACTTCTTGCGGCAAAGAATGCAGGAATGCGTACAGTCTGCATTCCAAAAGAAAATGAAAAGGATCTGGGTGAAATATCAGAGGAAATCACGGAAGGAATGGAGATACTTCTGGTGGAACACATGGATCAGGTGATAAAGGCTGCCTTTGTTTAAAGGGCTGCCTTTACTGCTTAAAGGGAGGATATAAATGGTAATTAAAAACGTGAATCTTGAAACAGTGTGCGGAATCACAAGTACAGTTCCGGAGAACCTGCATGATGAGGTGGCGTTTGCAGGAAAATCCAATGTGGGAAAATCCTCGTTAATTAATTCCCTGATGAACCGGAAAGCGCTGGCACGTATTTCCGCACAGCCAGGGAAGACGCAGACCATAAATTTTTACAATATTAATGATGCCATGTATCTGGTGGACTTGCCGGGATACGGGTATGCAAACGCAAATGTGGAAATCAAGACAAAATGGGGGCAGATGATAGAAAATTACCTTCATGTTTCCACCCGGCTGAAAGCAGTGTTTCTTCTGGTGGATATCAGGCATGAACCGTCAGATGATGATAAGATGATGTACCAGTGGATTCTGCACCAGGGGTTTGAGCCTGTTATCATTGCAACAAAGGCGGATAAAGTCAAGCGTTCCCAGTTAAACAGGCATCTGCAGATGTTAAGGTCAGGACTTAAACTTCAGGTGGATGCAGCCGTGATTCCATTTTCTGCAGAAACAAGGCAGGGATGGGAGGAAATCTGGGAAGCAATTGAATCATTTGTTGATTTACCGGATGATATGAAGGGTAATCCTTCACGAAATGTATCAAATGAAGGAAAAGAATCAACAACTGACACAATTTCCGAAAAAACGACAGGAAAAAAACTAAGATGGAAGGCAAGTGGCCATCCGGTTGCAAAAAAGACGCTGCGTAAGGCGCAGGCGAAAAAGGCGGCTGGAAAGAAAGCGAAAGGAAAGAAGAAAAAATAATGGGGAAGAATAAATACCTGTTTGTTGCCGGAATGCTGTTTGCCATCCTTGCTGTTTCCATGGGACTTACCACGCTTTATGCCGGATTTTCCGGTCAGAAACCGCAGGAAAAAGAGATTACGGTTGTGACATCGTTTTACCCGGTGTATATAGCAGCCATGAATGTGATCGGGGATGCCGAGAATGTCAGACTGGAAAATTTAAGTGAACCGCAGACCGGCTGTCTGCATGATTTCCAGCTGACACCGGAGGATATGAAGCTGTTAAGTACGGCGGATGTATTTATTGTAAACGGCGGCGGTATCGAAACATTTATGAAGGATGTGGCGTCTGCCTATCCGGAACTTGTGATTGTGGAGGCCTGTGAATTTGTGGAGCTTCTGTCAGACGGGGATGAAACAAATGCCCATGCGTGGCTTGGTGTGTCCGAATACCGTGACATGGTTCAGGGGATTGCAGAGGGACTGGCATCAGCAGACAGCATGCATGAGCCGCTGTACAGAAAAAATGCTGCCGAATACGATGACAAACTTGAAAAACTGCAGGAGAAACAGCAGGATGTTATCCGGAAGTTATCCGGGAAAAACGTGGTTTTATTTCATGAAGCCTTTGATTATATTGCCCACGATTATGGTATGAATGTAAGCTGTGTGCTTGATCTCGACGAGGAACGTCCGGTCAGCGCAGGCGAGGTTTCCGGGGTGCTTTCTGCAGTCCGTGATGAGAATGCGAATCTGATCCTTGCGGAGGAACTGTATGGAAAAGGTGTTGCTGAAGCAGTGCAGAAGGAGGCGGATGTGACGGTAGTTTATTTAAATCCGTTAAACCGCGGCGAATATGAAAAGGACAGCTATTTAAAAGGTATGGAGCAGAATATAAAACTGCTGCAGGAAATATGACAGACAGGAGCAGGTAAATGCGTAAAATAATAAATCCCTGCGGGTTCCACTGTATAAAGGTGAACCATCTTGGGGTAAGTTTTGGTGACCAGGTGGTGCTTTCTGATGTGAACCTGCATATCCACTGCGGTTCCTTAAACGCAGTGATTGGAAAAAACGGTGCGGGAAAATCCACGCTGGTACGGGCGATGTTAAACAATATCGAGCATACGGGCTCCATCGAATTCCGTGACACGAAAAACGGCCAGATGAAGCGGCTGAAAATCGGTTATGTGCCGCAGTCCGTCAATATCGAAAAGAATACACCGGTATCTGTCTACGACCTGCTTGCAGGTTTTGAAAGCAGGTATCCGGTTTTTCTGCCAAAAAGCAGGAAAGTATATGAAAGAATGAAAAAGAGCCTGCGGATTTTTGAGGCGGAGGATTTAATTGACAAACAGGTCTGTAATCTTTCCGGCGGGCAGCTGCAGCGTGTGCTTTTGTCCCTTGCAATTATGGATGAGCCGAACCTGCTGCTTTTAGATGAGCCGGTGTCCGGCATAGACAAAAACGGGATGGAGCTCTTCTTTGGGACAATGGACTACCTGAAAAAACATTATGACCTTGCCATTATCCTGATTTCACATGACCTGGATTATGTGGCAAAATACGCGGACCATGTGGTGCTTCTGGATCAGACAGTATTAAAGCAGGGCACGGTGCGGGAAGTGTATGGCAGTCCGGAATTTGAAGAAGTATTTTCTGCCGGTAAAGATGAAACATGGATAAAGGAGGAAAAAGAAAATGCCTGACTGGACCTCCTGGCTCGAATATGGTTTTATGAAAAATGCACTGGCGGCGGTAATTATTATTACACCGCTGTTCGGACTGATGGGAACCATGATCGTCAACAAAAAAATGGCTTATTTTTCAGATGCTCTGGGGCATTCCGCCTTGACGGGGATTGCCGCCGGGGTGGTTTTCGGCGTGCAGAATACCAGTATTTCCATGGTGGTGTTTGCCATTATTTTTGCCCTTCTTTTAAATAAAATAGCAGAAAGCAGTACGGCAGTGGATACCATTATTTCCGTGTTTTCCTCCTGCTCAGTGGCAGTCGGTCTTGTAATTTTGTCAAAAGGGGGGAATTTCAGCAAATATTCAAGTATCCTTGTCGGAGACGTGTTAAGCATCACAAAACAGGAAATCGGATATCTGGCAGTGATTTTTGTTATAACTGTCTTATTCTGGTTTTTCGGGTTTAACTGGCTGAATTCAGTCTGTATCCACAAGGCGCTGGCTGGAAGCAAAGGGATTCCGGTAAAACTGATGGATGATATTTTTGCTGTACTGACAGCTTTAATTGTGGTTCTTTCCATTAAGTGGGTGGGAATTTTAATTATCAATGCACTTTTAATTCTGCCTGCGGCGTCTGCACGGAATATTTCGGAAAATATGAGGGAATATCATTTCTTTTCCCTGCTTTTTTCCCTGTTTTCCGGTGTGCTGGGACTGGTACTGTCCTATTATACAAGCGTGGCAACCGGACCGATGATTGTGATTCTGGCATCCGTGATATATTTTGCAACATATTTTTGGCGGAAAATTTGACCGATTGTATTTTTTGTGATACAATCATTGTATACAAAATACAGAGGGAATAAATATGAATGAGATTACACTGAAAGCGCTGGCAAAAATTAATCTGGGACTGGACGTTGTGCGAAAACGGGATGACGGCTATCATGAAGTGCGTATGGTGATGCAGACCATTCATTTATATGACAAGCTTACGATCAGAAAAAGCAGTACATCCGGAATACAGATTCATTCCAATCTTTCATTTTTACCGGTAAATGAGAATAATCTTGTTTATAAAGCCGGAAAACTGTTAATGGAGGAGTATGGAATTACAGAGGGTGTTTCCGTGGAACTATTCAAACGGATTCCGGTTGCTGCAGGACTGGCAGGGGGAAGCACGGATGCTGCAGCAATGCTTTATGGCATGAACCAGCTTTTTGGACTGGGGTTAAGCATCGGGGAGCTGATGAAACGGGGAGTAACGATTGGTGCGGACGTGCCTTACTGCCTGATGCGCGGAACGGCGCTGGCCGAGGGAATCGGGGAAGAGCTTTCTTCCCTTCCGCCGATGGTACGGTGTCCGGTTTTAATTGCCAAGCCGTCCGTTTCTGTGTCAACAAAATTTGTTTACCAGAATTTAAAGCTGAATGAATCAACAGTACACCCTGATATTCATGCGCTGATTGCCGATATCAGAAAAAAAGATTTTGACAGAATCTGTAAAGACATGGGAAATGTACTGGAATCGGTTACGGTTCCCAGTTATCCGGTGATTGCACAGATTAAGGAACGTATGATGGCTTCCGGGGCAAAAGCAGCGATGATGAGCGGAAGCGGACCGACGGTATTCGGACTTTTTGCGGATAATGATACGGCAAAACGTGCCAGAAAGGACATGCGCGAGTCCGGGCTGGCAAGACAGGTATACCTTACCACGATTTATAATAACCGGAGAAAATAATGGATAAAAGCTTTGCGATTAGGAGGAACTATTATGACAGATGATCTTACGCTGAACATGAACGCATATCTGCCGCTTCGCGATGTGGTGTTTCATACGCTGCGGGAGGCGATTTTAAAAGGGGATTTAAAGCCGGGGGAGCGTCTGATGGAGCTGCAGCTTGCCGCGAAGCTTGGCGTGAGCCGTACCCCGATCCGTGAGGCAATCCGTATGCTGGAGCAGGAGGGGCTGGCTGTGACAATGCCAAGAAAAGGGGCGGAGGTGGCGAAGATGACCCTTAAGGACATGGAAGATGTTTTGGAAATCCGGGAGGCGCTTGACGAGCTTGCGGTGCGTATTGCCTGCGAAAAAATTACCGAGGAGCAGCTGAAAAAACTGATTGCGGTAAAAGAGGAATTTGAGGCGAACACAAAAAGCGGGGATCTGAAAAAAATTGCGGAATCCGATGTGCTTTTTCATGATATTATATATATGGCGACAGGAAATCCGAAGCTGGTGACCATGTTAAACAATCTGCGGGAGCAGGTATACCGTTACCGTGTGGAATATATCAAAAATCCCAAAAACTATCCGGTGCTGATTGCAGAGCATGAAGCGATTGTAGAAGGCGTAAAAAACCATGATGCAAAAAAAGCCAGCGGGGCAATGCATGAGCATGTGGCAAACCAGGCGGCGGCAGTGAAGGAGATCATACAGGGGCAGGAATAATTTCATTTTTTGAATAAAGCAAAAAAGACGGGGTATTCTTCTTAGTATAAAATTCATGAAATGAAAAAGGAGAATACCTGAAATGAAGAAAAAATACATATCCATTATCTGTGCAGCAGTGCTGTTTACTGGAATCCTTGCAGGTGCAATGTGCATTTATGCAGCAGGAAAAAAAATGGCGGCACATGACCCGCTGCAGCCGGAAATTGCGCAGAAAATCCTGCGTTTTCATATTCTTGCAAACAGTGACAGCGAAAAAGACCAGAGCATAAAACTTAAAGTGCGTGACGAAATTGGAAACCTGATGCAGAAAAAGTTGAAAGATTCAGAAGGTCTGCAGGATACCGAGGCGGTTGTTCTGGATCACATGGATGAAATCACAGAAACTGCAGAACGGATATTAAGGGAAAACGGATTTTCCTATGGCGCCAGTGCAAAGCTGGCGAAAGTGGATTTTCCGGAAAAAACCTACGGGGAATATACATTTCCGGAAGGTGAATACGAAGCGCTGCAGGTTACGCTTGGTGAGGGCGGCGGTCACAACTGGTGGTGCGTCCTCTATCCCAATATGTGTTTCCAGGGAAGCGTTTATGAGGTTGTGGAGGATGAGGCAGACGAGAAGCTGCAGGAAGTGCTGACACCTGCCGAATATGCGGATGTTTTTAATTCAGGAAAAATCCGGATTCGGCTGAAATTCCTTGAATATTTCCGCTGAAACAGTTATCATAACTGTAGAAAAAACAAAGGGGAACATTATGACAAAAGAAGTATTACTGTCTGTCCGGGGGCTGCAGAATTCGCCGGAAGGCCAGAATGATACAGTTGAAACAATATCACCGGGAGTATATTATTTCAAAAACGGCAAGCATTACTTTATTTATGAGGAAGTGATGGAAGGTCTGCAGGAAAACATAAAAAATATGATCAAGGTTTCCGAAAACCGCATGGAGCTGATAAAAAAAGGCGGGGTGAGCGTCCATATGCTCTTTGAACGTAATAAAAAAAATGTTACTTATTATTACACGCCTTTTGGAAGCCTGATGGTTGGAATTGATGCATACTATGTGAACATTCACGAAACAGACGATGAAATTACTGTGGAAGTTGAATATGCACTTGATATAAACAATGAACACGTCTCAAACTGCCAGATCAGGCTTTTAGCGCAGCCGCAGGGAAACGGAGAGTTTCATCTGGAGCAGTCCGTGTGACCGGAATGAAAAAGACCGCCTTCGTATCAAACAAAGGCGGCATTATTTGTTTATTTTTTTTCCTTTTTTCCGGTAGTTGCTGTTTCTTTTTTAGCAGCTTCCAGTTTTGCATTTGCATCTTTGTATTTTGCCTGGAGCTTTGCGCGGAATCCTTTTTTCTT
>CANOLA010000042.1 GCA_947566705.1 uncultured Lachnospiraceae bacterium
ATGGGGTATTACGTATGTAAGGGATTCTTTGATACGATTCCGAAATCCCTTGATGAGGCGGCGCGAATCGACGGGGCGTCCAGGGCGCGGATTTTCCTTACGATGACCATTCCGCTGTCCAAACCAATTATCATTTATACAGCGCTGACAGCGTTCATGGCTCCATGGTGTGACTACATCTTTGCATCCTATGTTGCATTCGGATACAGCAAGAGCTACAACGTGGCAGTCGCTTTGTACCGCTGGGTAAATGTAAGCGATTACCAGGGCTATTTCACCAGGTTCTGTGCCGGTGGTATTCTGGTAGCAGTTCCAGTTACAATCCTTTTCATGTGCCTGCAGAAGTACTATGTAGAAGGTGTAACCGGTGGTGCAGTAAAAGGGTAGAGTATTTTATTTATATTTTTGGCGGCTCCGTACCAGGGGCCGTCAATTATTGTCTTATACGGACTGGAACAACTGATGTTTTCGATATAGCGGGGGAGGAAACAGTATGAAGAAAAGACTGATAAATGCAGCCGTAACGGCTGTGCTTGCAATTGCACTTGTATGCGGTTCCATGGCAGGTACAACGACCGGCAAACAGCAGGAACTGAATATTATTGAGGATAATTACCGGAATTACTACGAAATCTTTGTGGGGTCTTTCTATGACAGCGATGGTGACGGCATGGGGGACCTGGGTGGTATTGTGGAAAAACTGGATTACATAAAGGAACTGGGGTTTAACGGAATCTGGCTGATGCCAGTCATGCCGTCCCCGACATACCATAAATATGACGTGACAGATTATGAGGCTGTGGACAGTGCCTATGGTACTGTGGATGACTTTAAAAATCTTGTGGATGAATGCCATAAGAGAAACATCCGCCTGGTGACGGATATGGTAATTAACCACACATCCTCACAGCATCCGTGGTTTAAGGAGGCGTGCGGGTATCTGCAGACACTGGAGAAAGGAAAAGAGCCTGACCTGGCTGCATGCCCTTATGCGGATTACTATCATTTTGCAAAAGAGCAGGTAAGCAGTACCTGGTACCAGGTGCCGGGAAGCCAGTGGTGGTATGAGGGGTCTTTCTGGTCGGAGATGCCGGATTTGAACCTGGCTAATAAAAAGCTGCGCGGGGAGCTGGAAAAGGCAGCGGATTTCTGGCTTGACCTCGGTGTTGACGGCTTCAGGATGGACGCAGCCCTTCATTTTGAAGAAAACGACACGCAGGGAAACTGTGAAGTCTTAAACTGGCTGTATCGTCACTGTAAGGAAAAGAACGAAGATTTTTACATGGTGTCCGAGGTCTGGGCGTCAGGACAGACAATTGCAGACTACTATGGCAGCGGTACGCCAAGTATGTTTAATTTTGCAGCGGGAAGCGGGGAAGGCAAGCTGGTATCAGCTGTTCGCCAGGGAAATATGACTTCGCTTTTGGAGGAAATGGTAAGGTATCAGGAGGATTTTTCTAAAAAAAATCCGGATTATATTGATGCGCCGTTTCTGACAAACCATGACATGGGCAGGGTGGCAAATGCCCTGATGTCTGATCCGGTCAAACTGAAAATGGCAGCCGGGCTGCTTCTTACCATGAGCGGAAGTCCGTTTGTCTATTACGGGGAGGAAATCGGCATGAAGAGTGCCGGAACAAAGGATGAAAACAAAAGGATTCCCATGTTCTGGTCAAAAAGTGACAGTACCGGTATGACGGACGGTCCGGCGGGGATGGACGCCGGAATTGAATCCTCGCTTCCGGCCGTGGATGAACAGCTTGCAGATGAAGGCTCGCTTCTTAATTATTATAAGAAGGCGCTGACGCTGCGCAATGTACATCCGGAACTGGCAAGGGGAAAAATTACCGTACTGGATAAACTCTGTGAAGGGGGAACGGCTGCAGTCACAAAAACATGGGAGGACAGTACCATCGGGGTACTGTACAATATTGGGGATCAGGAAGTTACAGTTTCCCTTTCAGGAACGGAGATTTCCGGCTGCGGACTTTCCGGCATGCTGGCAGCGGATGATGCTGAGGCTGTTTTAAAGGATGATACCGTCACACTTCCGGCACACAGTATTGTAATTGTAAAGTGACGGTGGGGAATGGTAAATTTAGGCGATTTGTAAAACATGCAAAAATGAGATTGTTGTTTTAGCACGATTATAGTATAATATTTCTAATAAGGAAGTTGTATGACCTGACTGGGGGCGGATACCATGGGGAAAAAGTCAAACAGAATTAAAAAACACACAAAAGAACGTATCTCTTCTGCTAAAAAAGATAAACAGGGAAAAAGACAGAAAAGCCGGGTGGAAATTCCGTTTTACAGAAGTGTCGGAATGCGCCTGATTTTGAGTTTTTTTATTCCGGTTGCGGGAGTGGCTGCCCTTGGAATTGTGTCTTATTCGCAGGCTTCCTCTGCGATTATCAGAAATTACAAAGAATCCATCCAGCAGACGACGGTGGCACTGCAGCAGTATGTGTCCCTGGTGCTGGACAGCGAGAAGGAAGATTTTAAAACATATCTGACGCAGGAGTCGTTCTGGGCATATTTTCAGGGGGTTCAGACGGAGGAAAACGAACGCAGCACGGGCAAGGAATACCGGGCCTCTCTCCGGAACAAGCAGGCGCTTGATTCAAAACTCCACAGTGTATATTTCCTTGGAGATGGAAGACACACCATTACTGCGGCGCTCGGGGTTATTGACGGGGATAAATTTACGGAGTATTCCAGGTGTAAGCAGGGGGAAAATGTATGTAAAGACGTCAGCGGCTGGTATGTGTTCGGACAGGATGATGAGTCGGATTATGTAATCGGTCTCAAAGACAAGAAGTACTGTATCAGAATTGCCAAGAAGATTAATACAAGTCCGGGGGTCATGCTGATTAATATCAGTTCTGAATATATCCGGGAAGCCATGAAATCACTGGATCCGGGTGAAGGCGGATATGTTGCGCTCGTTACAACAGACGGCGGGGAGTTTTATGCGAATCCAAAGACTGCCCCGGAATCAGCAATGCTTTACGGCACGGATTTTTACAGACAGGCGCTGGAGGGTGAAGAAACAAACGGCAACCAGATGGTAAGGCTGAATGGAAAAGAATATATGTTTGTGTACAGCAGGATTGAGCTGGGGGACGTTATGGTTGTTACCATGGTTCCTTCTGCAAGGCTTCTGCAGGAAACCGCGGGCATCAAGCAGCTGACAATTATTCTGTCCATTGTATGCGCGATAATCGCGCTTGTGCTTGGCGCGCTTATTTCCAGACAGATTTCTGGAACCATCCGTTATGTGATGCATGAGCTACACAAAGTTTCCACAGGGGATCTTACGGTACACCTGAAAACGAAACGAAAAGATGAATTCGGACTGCTTTGTACCAGCGTCAATGATACTGTCGATCATATGAAGGGACTGATACTGGATGTAAACGACGTCAGCAGACAGGTCGGGGCGGCGGCGGAAAATGTTGCGGAAGCATCGGGAACCTTCCTGATGACGTCGCAGGATATCCAGAATGCCGTGGAGGAAATTGAAAGCGGCGTAAGCAGGCTGGACAGCGGTTCGGACAACTGCATGAGCCAGATGGATACACTCTCCGGCAAGATAAATAATGTCAGTATCAGTACAGGGCAGATTCAGCAGCTTACAGATAAGACCAGTTCAACAATAAATGCAGGTATTGCATCCGTCCAGACGCTGACACAGAGTGCCGGGCGGACAGCAGACATCACAAGGGATGTGATTGTTTCCATTGAGGAATTGGAAAAAAGATCCAAGGATATCAGCAATATTGCCCTGGTCATCAATGAAATAGCAGAATCCACCAACCTTTTGTCACTGAATGCATCCATTGAGGCAGCGCGTGCAGGAGAGGCAGGACGGGGATTTTCAGTTGTTGCAGAAGAAATCCGCAAGCTTGCCGATGAGTGTCTGGATTCTTCACGGCGTATTTCCGGTATAGTGGATGAAATTATCGGAAAGACTGAGGATGTGGTTAAAATTGCAAGGGAGGCAGAAACCGTTGTCAACTCCCAGTCGGATGTGGTGGAAAATACAACAAGCTCTTTCCGTCAGATTGAGGGTTTGGTAAGCAGTCTGGTGACAGCGCTTGGTGCGATTTCAAGTGATGTGCAGGAAATTGACGGTGCAAGGAATAAAACACTCAGTGCAATTGAGAGCATTTCAGATGCTTCCACGCAGACCGCAGAATGCTCATCTTCCGTGCATTCAGCGGCAGGAACGCAGATGGAAGCCATCAGGAATCTGGATGAGGCGTCCCAGAGCCTGACAAACAAGGCAGAGAGCCTGATGGATACACTGTCAAGCTTTAGGGTGTAATTTTGTATGGACTGGTGTTCAGGGGAGGAAAGCAGGTAATGAGTGAGAGAGAGCAGTTAAAACAGGCGATTGACCGGTTGCCGGAATATAAACTTGCTTATGTTGCAAATTTAATTCTTTCCATTGAGAAAACAGAGATTGAAGAGGTAGAGCCCGACGAATGGGACTTAAAAATGATAGCCGAGGCAAAAGCCGGCAATGATGGTTCGGCGGTGTCGCTGGAGGAACTTCTTGAGAAAGAGGGACTGACTTATGCCGACTTATAAAATTATTTTTGAGAAAGCGGCACAAAAATTTCTTGATAAACAAGATAAAAACAAACGCCTGCGTCTTTACAGGGCGATTTACAAATTACCAGGCGGAACGGATATTAAAAAGCTAAAAGGGCATAATCTTTACCGTCTGCGTGTCGGTGATTGCAGAATTTTATATACTGTTGAAGATGCTATACGATTAATTGACATAGAGCATATAGACAATCGTGGCGATGTATATAAGCGGTTAAAGGAATAAAAAAAGTCCAGGAAAGGCAGGTTCGTATTAATGAACCTGCCTTTTCCCAAGCTCTTCCAGCAGCATATCCTGCATGACTTTCTGGCAGTAGGCACCCAGATGTTTCTGGTCCTCTTTGGACAGTGTGGAAATATCAATCGGTTTACCATAGGTTAAGGTGACATTGGAACTGTGTACCCATGGAAACTGTTTTTCAAACAAGTCGGCAGTTCCGGTCAGCACCATTGGCACAATCGGGCAGCCGGTTTTTTGTGCAATCTTAAAAGAGCCGTCTTTAAATGGAAGCAGGGAGGCAGGATTGTCATAATCTTTATTGCGTGTTCCTTCCGGAAAAATACAAATTGAAATCCCATCCTTTATGTGCTGGATTGCTGTCAGGATTACTTTCATTCCCTGCTTTGGGTCAGTCCGGTCTAAGAACAGGCAGTACAGGCGTTTCATCCAGAGCCTTAAAATCGGAACCTTGTTCATTCCGCTCTTGGAAATATATCCGGTCAGTCCGGGACAGCGCGCATAGGTAATGATAATGTCAAAATAGCTGCGGTGGTTTCCGATATAGAGCACTGCCTGGTTTTTCGGGACATATTCCTGGTTTTTTACCGTCAGCTTTACCCCGGCAATGGCTGAAATGCACTTGAATCCCCACTGGACCATTCGAAGCCTGCTCAGGTCGGCGTGCGGACGGTTGAATTTGGAAATTACCCACTCAAGCCCCAGGAGCGGGAGTCCCAGTATCAGATACAGTAACAGATATATACCTATAAGTATAGTCCTCATATTTTACCTCTCTTTTGTATTATACGTCATTCTGTTCCTAATTATAATAAAAAACACGTATGAAATCAATCCATTTGGCATAGGATAGCATAAGATATTATTCGGATGGTTACAGTGTAGTATGGGAAAAAAGAAAAAATATATCAGTGTTCTGCTGTTTCTGCTGTTTTTTTCGCAGCTTCTGGGAGGCTGTGTGGTAAAACAGAAATCAGACAAAGTGGAGGATCTGGAATTTACGGTGGCACGCATGCAGGATCTTCCGAAAGCCCTGCAGGAGCAGCTTGAACTGAAAAGGGAAGAGGATTTTACACTGACCTACAGCGACAATGAATATTTATATATTGCACGGGGGTACGGGGTACAGGAAACGGGAGGCTACAGTATTTCCGTGGACGCCTGCTACCGGACGGAAAATACCATTGACGTGAAAACCACACTTCACGGCCCGCAGGCAGGGGAAAAGGTGGAAAAGGCGCCGAGCTGTCCGTTTGTGGTGTTAAAAATGGAACTCCGTTCGGAACCAGTAAAGTACTTATGACCTATTGTCAAAACTTTCACACTCTGCTATACTAAAAAACAGCTAGATATAGTATCGCTATTCGACAATAAACGCAAAATAGAGGAGGCAGAAAATGGAACAGGCAGAATTAAGCAAGGTTCGGGCATCCGTTCACCAGCAGTGCGGAAACAGAGTTAAGATCCAGCTGGACCGTGGAAGAAATAAGATTGATATCCAGGAAGGGGTTATCCAGGGAGCATACCCAAGTGTCTTTACAGTACTTGTGGATGATGAGCGTGATGAGAATCCGCCTCAGTTATTATCATTCAGCTATACTGACATCATTACAAAGGATATCAGGATGAAGCTCTGTTAAACTTCAGAAAATGGAAAAATCGGAATCAAAGGAATAAAATTCCCTCTCGCTGAATAAGTATTTCTATACGAAATTGGAAGAGAGGGAATTTTTTTGTTGGAGTTAAAGAGACAGACATTAAAACAGAATTCGCAGAAGGGCAGGGCCTTTACGCAGGTAACACTGGATGATGACTGTATTGTAAAAGACAATAAACCGGATGTCATCAAAATTATACATACGAAGGGACAGGTGCTGTTTGAGGAGGTCAAGGTGAGCAGCCAGACAGTCTGGGTGACGGGACAGCTGCGCTTTACCATTCTCTACAGAAGTGAGGAAAACAGGCTGGAAACCATGTCAGATTCCGTAAATTTCGGGGAGAAAATTTTTATGGACGAGGCTGAGGAGCTGGATACGGTGAAGCTTACCGGGAGCCTGGAGGATTTAACGATTTCCGCAATTAATTCACGGAAACTTGCAGTCCGTGCCGTGATTGGCATTAAGGCGGTCTGTGAGCAGATGACGGAGGAGGAGCTGGTAAATTCCATAAGCGGGGATGCCGGTATCCAGCAGAAACAGGACAGCCGCCAGATGCTTCTGCTGGTGACATCCAAAAAGGACATTCTGCGGACGCATAATGAAATGCCCCTGCCAAAAGCGAGTCCGAATATCGGGAAAATAATTTATTATAATGTTGATATCCGCAATAAGGAAATTACGCTGACGAACGACCGTGTGCAGATACAGGGCGAGGCATACTTAAGTGTGCTTTATACCAGCCCGGAGGGACAGATGGAGTGGTATGAATCCATGGTGCCGATGAGCGGAACCATGGACTGTGAAAATGCCCAGCCGCAGTCCCTGTACTGGATCAGCAGCAGAATTACGGATACCGAGCTGGAAGCTTCAAATGATTATGACGGGGAGCTGCGAAATCTGGTACTGGACATGAATTTTGATGTGGATATCAAAATCTGGCGCGAAGAGGAGGTGGAAATTCTTTCCGATGCCTATTCGCTTGGAGAGAACCTGATACCGGAAACTGCCCCGATGAGCGCATGGAAGCTGCTTGTAAAAAACGAGGCGAAGCTTCGGATTTCCCAGCAGCTGAAACTTTCCGACGACAAGGAGCGGATACTGCAGCTTTGCTCCTATGAGGGAAACGTGGATGTGGATGCTGTGGAGCCGGTGGAGAACGGACTGCAGGTAGAGGGAATTCTTTCCGTACATATTCTTTATGCAACAACGGATGACAGCTTTCCGGTTGCGCATTCCTTTGAACAGATTCCGTTTACGCAGGTCATTGACGTGCAGGGAATGGGAAAAGATGCAGCGGGGATTAATTATGAGTTTGAACCGGGAATCGACCAGCTGGTGGTAAGCCTTCTGGATAATGAGCGGTATGAAATCAAGGCGTCCCTTTCGCTTGCCGCACTGGTGTTAAAGGAGGACTGTTTTGACAAGATTGTGGAAATCAGGGAAGAGCCGCTGGATGAAAAGAAGCTCGTGGCACAAGCCGGTGTGACCGGATATATCGTCCAGGACGGGGAACAGCTGTGGGACATCGCCAGAAACTACCATACCACAGAGGAGGAAATAATCAGTACCAACAGTCTGAAAACACCGAAAATCAAGGCCGGGGATAAATTGATTATTGTAAAAAGTGTCTGCTAGTGGTAATATTTTAAAGTAACACTTTTTAACTGGAAAATACAGAGGAGTAAAAACATGGATAATAATTTTATGGGCAGCAGTAATCCGGAAAACGGTTCCGGAAACAATGGTTCGGGCAGCAGTCCGCGCAGCGATTACTCTGCGCCGGAGCAGTCATACAATCCGGATGTACAGTACGGGTTTTCGTCCGAAAAAAGTCCGCAGGATGCACCATATGGCGCAGGTACGGATACTGCCGGGAGCACAAATGATTATTATGGCGGACAGCCGCAGGGCGGTTATAATCTGAACGGACAGTATTACAGCAACAGTTCCGAAAGTTACGGTGCAGGTACAGGAAATGCGGCAGGCAGCGGTTACCAGTACGGCAGCAGTTATAACGGCGGGAACGGCAGCGGAAACTTTAATAACGGGAACTACAATAACGGCATGAATTTCGGACAGCCGCCGCTGGATAAAAAGGGGCGGCCGGTTCCGAATAATTTTGGAATGAAGCTTACGTTTGGAATTCTTGAAATTGTGGTTTCGCTTTATATGACGCTGCAGGGAAGCTGGTGTGTGGGTATTGTGCCTCTTGTCCTTTCCGTTATTGCCACGGTTTATGTCTGTCTGCAGAATTCGGAATACAAAGCGCAGCACTGGGATTCATTTGTTTCCAGACGTAAGGTTTCCAATGTACTGCTGTGGGTTTCCTTCGGTATCATGGCGGCGTTTATTCTGCTTGTCATAATTCTGGCGATTCTGATTGTTGCAGGTGTACTTTCGTTTTCTGACTATCTGAATCGTTCAGGACTTGACCTGGATAAACTGAATGACATCTATGAAAACCGTTCGGATTATGATGGTCTGCAGGATGATATGGATGACCTGCTTGATGACATTGATGACCAGCTGGACCAGTTTGAGGATGGTAATTCAGACGACTATGATTATGATAATGATGATTATGACGATGATTATGACGATGACGGGCATGATCATGACAGCAGCCATGCAGGTTCTGCAGATATTGAGGACATGCATGGGGCAAATGTTCCTGATGTGGACGGCTTTGAGAAATTTGCCCTTGGCGGGGAGAAGATATCCCTTCCGGTTTCCTGCAAAGATTTCCGCGCAGCAGGATTTACAATCGGTAAGGAGGCGGATGATGAAAAACTGGATCCGGGAGAAAGCAGCGGCTACGCGTACTATGACGCGGAAGGGGAGATGCGCGGCACGGTATTTATCTATAACACAAAGGATAAGAAGATTAAGGCAAAAGACGGCGTTATTGGCGGTATCACCATATCTGATGCAGGAAAGGATGACCTTGAAATGGTCGGGGGACTGAATTTTGATTCCACAGTGGATGACTGTGTGGAGGTGCTTGGAGCAAAGGTAACCTCGGAATATGTCGGAAATACTTACAATTCCTATTCCTGGTGGTTTGAAAAGGGCGGATACTTTACCAGCATGCAGTTCCAGTTTTCAGAAGATGGTGAAGCTTATGAAGTGTGGATTGTGAACACTGAAGATTTGATGTAATTTAATTACTCCGGGCGGTTTCGTCCGGAGTAAGCTGTTTTTACAAAAATTTCTATTAAATATAAGAAAAAGCAGTAGAAAAAAAGTGGTTTTTGTGCGAAAATAGAAAAGGAAATGTAAAAATTAAGAGGAGGCAGAACATGCATTTTAAAAGAAAATATAAAAATTATAAAAAAATCTGTGCCGCCACACTTGTTTTTGCGCTGGCAGGGGCACTGACGAATGCTGCTACCGTGCCGGAGATACAGGCAAAATCCGCTGCCCAGAAGGAAGCAGAAGAAAAACGGGACAAGGCAAAGGATAAATTAAAGGACACGAAGCAGGATATCGAAAATATTAAGGTGGACCAGATCGACATCAAAAACGACTTAAAAACCGCATCGGCAAAGCTGGATGACCTTGTGGCAAAGCAGAATAAATTAAAGACCGACATCAAATCCAAGCAGGCGGAAATCGAAATGGCCGACCAGGAGCTGATTGAGGCAAAGCGGGAGGAACGTGAGCAGTACGAGGCAATGAAGCTCAGGATCCAGTATATGTATGAAAACAGCACGGACAATTCCGCATGGACGGCAATTATTGAGTCCAGGGGAATATCAGACATGATTAACCGGATTGAGTATGCTTCCGATATCCACAGGTCAGACCGTGAGCTGATGGATTCCTATGAAGCTTCCGTAAAAAAGGTGGAGGACTGGTCTGCACAGCTTGCGCTGCAGATGGATGAGCTTCTGGGAATGAAAGATACATATGAGGACCAGCAGGGGGATTTGAATGTCCTGATTGCTGCCTTAAATGATAAAAAGGAAGAGTATGCTGAACAGCTTGCAAACGCACAGAAGCAGGCGGAAGACTACCGGAATACGATATCCGAGCAGGAGGCGATCATCCGGGCTGAGGAGGCTGCGGCTGCACAGCAGAATGCGGAGACATATGAAGGCGGCGGCTCCGGGGCGAGCGGCGGCCTGGGGGATGACTCTTATCTGCAGGATGACAGCTATAATCCTGCCAATGCAACGAATGTAAGCGGTGAGGCGGTTGTTGCCTATGCACTGAAGTTTGTCGGGAATCCCTATGTATGGGGAGGAAACAGCCTGACAAACGGCTGTGACTGCTCCGGTTTTGTGCATCTTGTTTACCAGCATTTCGGTATCAGTACGCCGCGTTATTCCCAGTCATTTAAGACCGTGGGCCAGCCGGTGGCATACAATAATATGCAGGCGGGGGATGTGGTTGTTTATCCGGGACATGTGGCAATTTACATTGGAAACGGATGCATTGTTGAGGCACAGTCCACAAGGGCAGGAATTACAAGCTACCGTCAGGTCAACTGCCATACCATCACAGCAATCCGAAGGCTGGTGTAATCTGCCATGGCAGGAAAAAAACAAAGAAAAAGATATAATTTTGTTTTAACTTTTATACTTCTGGTGCTGCTCTGTGTTATGATGTATTACTCAAGAGAACAAGGAAAAAAACGGGATGCCCTGGTTTATCCGGAATCCCTGGAACTGGCGGCAGCGGAAATCAACGGTGAAAGCCTGACACTCAGGGACCTGGCGTTTTATGTGGCATATGAGGAAATGCAGGTGGAAGAGCAGGCCATACTTTATGATTCCGAGGATCCGGGGCATTACTGGAATGTACGGACGCAGAACGGTTTTACGAGGGTCAGTGCACGGGATGCAGTCATGCAGATGGCGCTTCATGATGAACTGTTTTACCAGATGGCGAAGGATGAGATTGAGCTGGATGAAGAGGATGAAAAAAATCTGGAGTATGTCCTGCAGGATTTCTGGGAGGATCTGACTGAAAAGGAAGGGGAGCAGCGTCTCGGTGTCACAAGGGAGGATATCAGTAAAACTCTGCGGAAAATGGCCTATGCCCAGAAGTACCAGGAAATCTATGCGGCAATGCATAACAAAGAAACAGAGGAATATGATTATACCGAAGAAACCTACCAGAAGCTTTTGGAGAAACAGGATTATACCATTAATGAAAAGGTCTGGAAGCGGGTCAGCCTTGGAAACGTGATACTCGATTACTGATTACAGGAGAGAAAATAGAAAGAAGATTTAATAATTATGGCAGCGAAAACAGGAAGAAATGATCCATGCTGGTGTGGCAGCGGAAAAAAGTATAAAACATGCCATGCTGCATTTGATGACAAAATTGCGCGTTTTGCGCAGCAGGGGCACAAGGTGCCAGGACACGAACTGATTAAGACAAGGGATCAGATTGCGGGCATTAAGGAAAGTGCAAAAATTAATATTGCGGTACTGGATTATGTTGCGGAGCATATTCACGAAGGGATGAAGGCGTCGGAAATAGACAGTATGGTCTATCAGCAGACGACCGCCATGGGAGGATATCCGGCCCCGCTTAATTACGAGGGGTATCCGTACAGTGTGTGTACCTCTTTCAACAGTCAGGTATGCCACGGATTTCCGTCAGAGGATGTGATTATAAAGTCCGGGGATATTGTAAATGTGGACTGTTCCACGATTTTAAACGGGTATTTTTCCGATTCCTCACGTATGTTCTGCATTGGCGAGGTTTCCCCGGAGAAAAAACGTCTGGTGGAAGTGGCAAAAGAATGTATGGAGGAAGGGCTTGCCGCCATGAAGCCGTGGGGCTTTCTGGGCGACATGGGGCAGGCAGTGAATGACCATGCGATAAAGAATGGATATACAGTTGTACGGGAGATCGGGGGACACGGAGTCGGACTGGAATTTCATGAAGACCCGTGGGTCGGCTATACAACTAAACGCGGGACGGAAATGCTGCTTGTACCCGGTATGGTAATTACCATCGAGCCGATGGTAAATATGGGAAAGGCAGATATTTTTGTAGATGAAATAAACAAGTGGGAGGTTTACACAGAGGATGGAAAACCATCCGCACAGTGGGAGATTATGGTTCTGGTTACAGAGGACGGAACCGAGGTTTTAAGCTGGTAGGGGTGAAAGAAGGCAATGAAAGACTGTATTACAACTTTTACAAAGATTCAGTTCAATACATTTAATCCGGAAGCGGAGAAGATATGTATTGAGGATATTGCGCATGCGCTGTCCATGATGCCGCGTGCAGGCGGGCATTTTCCGGAGTTTTTTTCGGTGGGACAGCACAGTATCCAGTGCTGCCGGGAGGCGGTGGCAAGAAATTATGTGTCGGAGGTGGCGCTTGCCTGCCTTCTGCATGATGCAAGCGAGGCGTATCTGTCGGATCTTACGCGTCCGGTGAAGAAAAATATGACGATGTACCTGCAGGTGGAGAAACAGCTGCAGGATATGATATATGATAAATATCTCGGTCATGTGCCGCAGGGGGAGGCGGCAGTGCTCGTTCAGAATATTGACGATGTATGCCTGTATTACGAATTTTTACATTATATGGATGAAAAGCTTTTGGAGGCTGAACCAATGATGATCAGTGAACCGGTTTTTGAGGTACGGCCGATGAAAGAGGTGGAGTCAGAGTTTCTGGCTTTGTTCCATAAGCTGATGAGGGAAATAAATGAATAAGAAAGAAGTTCTGGAACTTAAAAGAAGATTTAAGAAAGAATCCGCGACATTTACAAGAGTATGCGGGTGTTATGTGGATGGAAACCGTAATAAAATCTGTAAGATTGGAAACACGTTTTTGAATCTTGAGGAGGAAGAGTTTTACAAGTATCTGGAAATTGCAAATAAATCGCTTTCCGGTACGCTTGGCAATAATCTGCTGGAGCTTTCCTTTCCCATGGAAGAAGAGGAAGTGGGCGGCAGACAGCAGATTCTGATGGCGCTGCGTGAAACGAAGCTGGAGGATGAGGCGCTGCTGGATACATATTATGATTTAGTGATTGACTCCTATGAGCATGCAGGAAACTATCTGATTCTGCTGTTCCATGACGCTTATGACGTTATGAGCCGCACGAGTGATAATTTAAATCTGGATGAATCCGAGGAGGTATATGAATATTTAATCTGTGCCATCTGTCCGGTGGATTTGTCCAAACCGGGGCTTGGATACCTGGAGGAGGAAAAGCGGATTGGACCGCGTGTCAGGGACTGGATTGTGGGACCGGTGGACACGGCGTTTCTGTTTCCGGCGTTTAATGACCGCAGTACCGATATCCATGCGACACTGTTTTATACAAAGAATACAAAAGAGCCGCATGCGGAGTTTATGGCAAACGGGCTTGGCTGCGGTGTGGAGCATACGGCAACAGAGCATAAAATGGCGTTTCATTCCATTGTCCGCAATGTTCTTGGACCGGAGGATGAGCATACCAACGAGGTTCTTCTGGACATCCAGCAGAATTTAAGCGAGATGATTGAAGAATACCAGGAAACACACGATGAGGATGATGAGTTTCTTCTGGACAATGAGGTGGTCGGAAAGATTCTTGCTGACAGCAGCATTCCGGAGGAAAAGGCATCAAGAATTGAGAAGTCCGTGGAGGCTGCCTTTGGAGAAAAGCCTCCGGCAGCGGAGCATGTGATTGATGCAAAGGCACTGGTGCAGAATGAACTGCGCGTGGAAAAGCTGGCGCTGGAGGACCAGGTCGGAAGCCTGACCGTACAGTTAAACCAGAAGGAGGACGAGCTGAAGGAGCGTACCAGCCGTCTTGTGGAGAAACAGGAGGAAATTGACAGTTACATAGCAGAAACAAAGACATACGATGTGGTTCTGCGTGTAAAGCCGGAGAAGGCATCACAAATTAAGTCGCAGATTATTGACGGGCAGAAATGCCTGGTGATTCCTATGGAGGAGGACGAACATGCTGCCATTAACGGAATAAATACAACGGTTTAGGCAGTACATGCATGGCTGGTGTTCGAGAAGGACTGGAAAATGGTTGTAGGAATTGTGGCGCATGTTGATGCGGGAAAGACAACTTTATCAGAGGCAATGCTTTATGAGACCGGAGTAATCCGGTCTCTTGGACGTGTAGACCATAAAAATGCGTATCTGGATACGGATGAGCAGGAACGTGAGCGCGGGATTACAATTTTTTCCAAGCAGGCAAGGTTTGACGTGGGGAAAGCATTTTTTGAAGACTGTGGGATTCCGTTTCAGGAAAACCTTAAGATTACGCTTTTGGATACGCCGGGACATGTGGATTTTTCCGCGGAAATGGAGCGCGCACTGCAGGTACTTGACTATGCCGTTCTGGTTATCAGCGGAACAGACGGCGTGCAGGGGCATACCCGCACGCTCTGGCGGCTTCTGCGCCACTACAGTGTTCCGGTGTTTTTGTTTATCAACAAGATGGATCTGGACGGTGCGGATAAAGGAAAGATTCAGAAAGAACTGGAGCATGAGCTTTCGGACAGCTGTGTGGATTTTTCTGCATCGCCGCTGGTTTTACGTGAAAAACGGGAAGGAGCAGAAGAAAAACAGCAGAAGTTATATGAGGCGCTGGCAGTCTGTGACGAGGATCTGCTGGATGAATATATGGAAACCGGGAAGATTACAGACATCCATATCGCGGAAGCGGTCAGGGCGCGCCGCGTCTTTCCATGCTTTTACGGTTCGGCATTAAATAATGAGGGAGTACGCGAACTGCTCTGCGGCATGGCTTATATGAAACAGCCGGATTATCCGGATAAATTTTCTGCGCGGGTCTACAAAATTGGGCGGGACCTGCGGGGAACGCGGCTGACATGGCTGAAAGTGACAGGAGGTACGCTTAAGGCAAAAGACAGGATTGTTATTTCAAAAGACGGGCAGGAAACAGAAGAAAAGGCGGACCAGCTCCGGTTTTATTCCGGTGATAAATATGAGACCGCGGAGGAAGTACAGGCGGGGGAGCTCTGTGCCGTGACCGGAATGACTTCCACATATGCAGGACAGGGGCTGGGGGCAGAAGAAAACCTGGTGGTTCCGGTACTGGAGCCGGTTTTAAATTACCGGGTTTACCTGCCGGACGGTGTTTCACCGGCAGAGATGATGGTAAAACTCAGACAGCTGGAAGAGGAGGACCCGCAGCTTCATATTCTGTGGAATGAAAAACTACAGGAAATCCATGTCCAGATGATGGGACAGGTTCAGATAGAAGTACTGACTCGTTTAATTAAAGAAAGATTTAATATATTGGCAACTTTCGGTCAGGGAAATATCGTGTATAAGGAAACCATTGCACGTGCAGTGGAAGGCGTGGGGCATTTTGAGCCGCTTCGCCATTATGCGGAGGTACATCTGTTAATCGAACCGGCGGAGCCGGACAGCGGTGTACAGGTGGAAACAGCATGTCCGGAGGATGTGCTGGACAGAAACTGGCAGAGACTGATTGCCACACATATTGGGGAGAGGGAACATGCGGGAGTGCTGACGGGGGCGGCACTGACGGATGTCAGGATTACGATTCTGACCGGACGCGCCCATAAAAAACACACAGAGGGCGGGGATTTCAGGCAGGCAACCTACCGCGCCATAAGACAGGGATTAAAATCCACGGAAAGCGTGCTGTTGGAGCCGTATTATACGTTTTCCCTTGAAGTGCCGCAGGAAGATGTGGGACGTGTCATGACGGATTTAAAACAGCGGTCTGCTTCCTTTGGTCCGCCGGAGTATGCAGTGAAAGAACTCGAACTGGCGCGTATCACCGGGCGTGCGCCTGTTGCCACCATGCAGGATTACATGGAAGAAATCCATGCCTGCACGAAAGGCAGGGGACAGCTGCTGCTGGAGTTTGCGGGCTATGACGTGTGCCACAACAGTGAGGAGGTCATAGCGGAAAAAGGCTATGACAGCGAGGCGGATGTGGAAAACCCGACAGGTTCGGTGTTCTGTGCGCATGGGGCAGGATTTATTGTGCCGTGGGACGAAGTTGCGGATTATATGCACCTGCCGTATGTGTATGATGCAGAGGCTTCTGCGCCAGAGGATGGTTTTTCCTATGATACCAAAGGCGCGCAGTATGGGGCGTTGACTGCTGCACTGGCAGCCAAAAAGCCGGAAGCAGAAAGCTGGGAAAAATCCGTGGCAAAAATGAGTTCCATGGAGCTGGATAAAGAGCTTTTAGATGTTTACCAGCGGGAATTCGGCATGGATAAAAATGCGCTGGATGAGCAGGAGCGGCGCAGATGGAAAAAAAAGCAGGAGAAAAAACAGCCTGTTACGAAGCTTGATAAAAAAGGAAATCCAATTTACCCGGCAAAGGGACCAAAAGAGCGCCTTCTGGTGGTGGATGGTTATAATATCATTTTTGCATGGAAGGATTTAAATGACCTGGCAAAGATAAATATTGATTCGGCGCGCGACCGTTTAAAAGACATTCTTTTAAACTACCAGGCATATGCGCACTGCCGTCTGGTGCTTGTTTTTGACGCATACAAAGTTAAGGGGAATGCCGGAAAAAAGGAAATCTATGATGCCTGCCAAAAGACAGGGAAGCAGAAAGCGGATACAGGAATTGAGGTGGTCTATACCAGTACTGATGAAACCGCGGACGCTTTTATTGAGCGGTTTGTACATGACATCAGAGGAAAATACCGTGTGACTGTGGCAACGAATGACGGTCTGGAGCAGCTGACAGTGATGAGCCAGGGAGCGCTTCGGATGTCATCGGAAAACCTGCGGGAGGAGATAGAACGGGTCAGCCGGCAGGAGTATGAGAATTATATTAGCAGGAAAGAAAGTTAAATACACTTTAAATTTTCAGGAGGGAACATTATGATTGTAGCAGAAGATATGTACAGGCTGGGAAGCCAGCGTTCGGTTATCCGTGACTTGTTTGAATACGGCAAAAAGCTTGCAGCGGAAATCGGAGCGGAAAATGTATATGATTTTTCACTTGGAAACCCGACAGTTCCTGCGCCGGACTGTGTAAATGAAACCATCCGCAGCCTGACGCAGACGCTGGACGGCATTACGCTGCACGGTTATACTTCCGCGCAGGGGGATGAAGAGGCAAGGCAGGCAGTGGCGGATTATCTGAACCAGACGCACGGAACGCATGTTAAGGCGGATGATTTATATATGGCAATGGGGGCGGCTGCGGCATTATCCCTTTGTTTTCGCGCGCTGACTGTGGACAGTTCGGATGAATTTATTGCCATTGCCCCGTTTTTCCCGGAATACCGTGTATTTGTGGAGGCAGCAGGGGCAAAGCTGGCGGTGGTTCCGGCGGATACCAAAAATTTCCAGATTGACTTTGATGAGCTGGAAAAAAGAATCAGTAAGCATACGAAGGGGATTGTCATTAATTCCCCGAATAATCCAAGCGGGGCGGTGTATTCGGAAGATACCATAAAAAGGCTTGCGGATCTGCTTTGCAGGAAACAAGAGGAGTTTCACAAAGATATTTTTATTCTTGCGGACGAACCGTACCGTGAGATTGTTTATGACGGGGCCAAAGTACCGTTTGTCACAAAATATTATAAGAATACGCTGGTGTGCTATTCCTTTAGTAAATCCCTGTCGCTTCCGGGGGAGCGTATCGGCTATGTGCTTGTTCCAAAGGAGGTGACGGACAGCCGGGAGGTTTATGCAGCCATTGCAGGTGCAGGCCGTTCCCTTGGATATGTCTGTGCGCCGAGCCTGTTCCAGAAGGTGCTTGTTTCCTGTATCGGGCAGACCGGGGATATTAAGGAGTATAAAAAGAACCGCAACCTGCTTTATGAAGGACTGACAAAGATTGGTTATGAATGCTTTAAGCCGCAGGGAGCGTTTTACCTGTTTGTGAAATCGCCGTCAGCTGATTCCGAAGCTTTTTGTGAGCTGGCAAAGGAGGAACACCTGCTGCTTGTTCCGGCGGACGGATTTGGGTGTCCGGGGTATGTGAGGATTTCCTATTGCGTGGATTATGATATGATAAAAAGAGCGCTTCCGGCATTTGGACGGCTGTATCAGAGGTATGTTTAAAACAGCGGTAACACCAGGGAGCATTGCCGGAGTATGTTGTTGCAAGGTCATTTTCTGCAAAATAAGGTCATTTTCTGCAATGGGTATTGACTTTGGGAGGGGAAGAATTATAGTGAATGGTAAGAAACCTTTTGAAGGGAATTTATTGGAGACCGTGAGGGAAAATTGACAAGAGAAGGGAAAGGGGATTTTATAATGAGGAACAGGATAACAAAAATATTAGCAGCAAGTATGATGGCAGTGATTTTAACAATGTTAACGGTGAATGTTTATGCTGAAACTGTTACAGAAACAGAACCAAATGATACCATGGAAACCGCAGAAGTTATTTCAGCGAACAGACAAACTCCGCAAGAGTATCTGAATGCTGATAATGGTAATACATACGTTGTAAAAGGAAGCGTAGCAAGCAATAACGAGGACTGGTTTGAGGTGTATTTGACTGCTACAGGTGAAAATTATTTCTCCATAAACTCTGATTTGCTGTATTTCCGAATATATGATGCCCAGGGGAATCCGGTAACAGGAGTAACTGATGTAACTGATGCGGCAGGTAAATATCATGTTTATGATTTGAATTATTTATCAACAGGGCGTTACTATATTCGTCTTGCAACAACAAGCGCTGTTTCTTCTTATCAGTTTTTGATTGGCAATCCCGTTTACCGTTCTGATAAAGTTGAAAGACGGGGGGCTGCAGTTTCTTTATCTTCCAGCAATACCAGTGGGGAGGACAGAATTGATTTTATTTCAGGGGATTATCCGTCCCAGGCACAGGTTTATCAAATACTGGTTGGTGGTGTCACTATGTCCTCTGCAAGCAGTATTGAGGTAGAATATATTGATTCGTCTAATACTATGAAAAGCTCAGGTACAATTTCATGGGGGAATTTTAAAGTACCGCTGAGCTATGGATATGGGTTAAATGATGATTATATTTTTACATATACATATAAATCGTCAACAAAAAGGTTCACGCCTTCATATACGTTTTACTATGTATATCCAATTCTGCCATAAGGAGGAACAGGATGATTAATATAAATGACACAGACATTGTGAAACAGGCAAGGTTTCATGCGCTGAAAATGGAACAGGATGCGTTAAAGATTATTTTATCTTCCGGAAAGAAAGGAAAATCAGGAAAAACAGCTACCGGAAAGGATTCCTATATCCGGCAGAACCAGGATATGTCTTTGTATGCGGATTATACGGAGTCAGGCGTTTTGCGTTCCAGCGCCGGCAGGGTTACGAAAGAAGAGATATGGGATTATCTTGCAAATTTTTCCGGCGTTATACATAACAGGGAATTTGTGGTGAATGGCCAGTTGTGTACTACAGGGCAGATTGAGAAGATGGGAAAGGATGTATTAAAGGAAATGAAAGCCGTTGATAATGTCCTTGTTCTGGAATCCGGAGTATACTATGGTGTTACAACGAATGACGGGGGGACAGAAAATGCCTGGGGGATGAACACGGATGGTTTGGGAAGGATTCATATTTCCCGCTCTGAAAGCAATTATGCATATGATCATGGTATTACCCTAAAAGAACTGGGACAGTGGAGCGAGTTCTTCCGATGTTTTACGAATCGTGGGGATGCAGCGGCGGCAGGGATTTATCTCGGATTTAGTGAGAGCCAGGTAAGGGATATGATGGCGAAACTGGGCTTTCAGCCGGGGATGTGTACCATTCAGGCAGATGGGGTGAAAAATACTTTTTTTTACAGCAATGATGGCAGGCTTTATCCAATGTATCATTATAATGGCGCCTATACGGGGATGACACAGGGGGATAATCTGTTTGATTATGAGCCTGGGGAAGAATTTAATTACAATGGTACGATTTATACCATGGATGAAGAGGGACATTTCAATGTTCCATACGGGGAAGATATTTTTAACTGTCTGAGCCGTCCGGAGAGTAAGCTTGCTAAAAAGATGAGGGAAAGTAAAGGGAATGATGTTCTTTCAGGCTGATATTTGACAGTATAACAGCCGTTTGGCAGAAAGGAGAAAGAGATGCAGGTAAATAACAGAACTAATATTCCATATACAGCTGGTCAAAGTATGAAAGTAATATCCGGATTTTCGCAGGATGAAAATGGAAGATGGAAACCGAATATTATAGATGGGGGAAAATGCAGTTTTGCAGAAATTATAGATTCGGCGGAAGCCGAAAGGTCCTGGATGGGTGAACTGGCATCAACACCGTATAGTTACCGTATTAACAAGGGCTATAATGCAGAGGAAAACAGCATATCCCTTGTACCCGGAATGCGGGCACGGCTGTCCAATGGATACCAGCT
Source organism: uncultured Lachnospiraceae bacterium (assembly GCA_947566705.1). GTDB lineage: Bacteria > Bacillota > Clostridia > Lachnospirales > Lachnospiraceae > Roseburia. The sequence continues at coordinate 20,834 of CANOLA010000042.1, forward strand.
TGTCATTGAAAATGGTATGGTAAGATCTTATGGAAACATTCATAATGTTGCTGCAGGATTTGAGAGCAACGATCTGGCGAGCGCGCTTGGAACACTGATCAAGGTTGCAAACGGGCAGACGAGAATCAGTATTTTTCATTTTGATCCCCAGTATGACAAGTATGCAGAAAAAGCACTGCAGGCATTCGGGGTTGACACATCGAGGCCGTTTATTATTAATGAAAGCAAGTTTTATATTGATGGGAGGGGAAAAATCCGGGAGTGGGGTAAGTAATCCGGATAAACTAAAAAGGAACTCCATGGTGTGAAGATATCGTGGTTTATACTCACAAAGAAATCATGGTATTGTTTATGGCTCTTCTGGGTTAAATGAAAATTTAATCCGGAAGAGTTTTTCTTTTTGATTTATTGCTATGGATATAATATTTAAAATAAAATAGCCGATATTTATAATGAAAAAGTAATTCATTGATTAAATTATATAGATGGAGAGAAATGCGAGAAAGGATAAATGAATGTTGAAAATAGCAATTTGTGATATTGAGATCCAGTTTCGAAAACGCTTACAGGGACTTCTGGCAAATTATATGGCAAAGAAAGGGTTACCGTATGAAATAAATGAATTTGATTCTGGAACGGATTTTACAGAACAGGGAATTGAAATGCTGAAATATCAAATTATTTTTTTGGATGTTAATAAGGATGGATTGCAGACTGCCGAGATTATCCGTAAGGCTTGTAAGGAGATTTTTATTGTTTTTACAGCTGCGTCTGCTAATTATGCAGTTGATGGATATAAGGTTAATGCTATAAGGTATATTGTAAAAAGTGATATTTACTTAACGGGACAGGTATATGAATGCATGGATGCAATCACTCAGAAAATAAGCTGTGGATGCCGTGTAATGGTATTTGATTTTACGGAAGGAACCAGAAGTATATTACTGGATGATCTGGTCTATATAGAAAGCCAGTTACATAAACTGAGATTTTATGTTATGGAGAACGTATTAAATGTATATACAGTATATGGTAAACTGGGGGATATGGAACTGACGTTTACAGATGCCGGATTTGTACGTATCCATCAAAGTTATCTGGTAAATATGCATTATATCAGCGAAATCAGCAGATACCAGGCAGAACTGGCCAATGGGGATGTGCTGAAAATTCCCAAGAAGAGATATAAGCATGTGCTGGACAGGTATACAGCCTATAGTGGGAAAAATGATAAAGAAAATTTTTCAGGCACTTTATCATTTTTTTAGATTTATTTTATTGACACTCACGAAAGGGAATACTAAAATAAAACCCTAACCGGGTTAGCAAATTATGTGCCGGGATTTCATGGGAATCTGGCATAAAATGATATCGCGGGGTGAAAACATGGCAACTGCAGAGCAGATTAAACTGCTGATGGAGCTTTTACGCGAGGCAGGACCTGCTGATTATTTCAAGACACTGGATCCGAGACAGATGGGCATGGAGGCAATTTTACATATGCTGCTCGAATCCGGTGAAACGGTAACTGCCGGAAGCATAAGTGAGGAAATGAATGTCAGTACCGCAAGGGTGGCAGTCCTCTTAAGGAAGATGGCGGAAAAAGGGCTTGTGACGAAGGAGACAGATACGGTTGACGCCCGTGTAACCGTCGTCCGGCTGACAGAAGCAGGCAGGAAAACAGCAGAGGAAAAACGCAGTATGGCATTCCGCCAGATGGGTGCGGTAATCGACAGGGTTGGCATGGACCGTATGCTGGAATTTGCAGCAGTACTAAAAGAGATTAAAGCGGTTATGAAATGCCCGAAGGAAGACTGAGTGAAAAGGAGCGGATAAGTAAAAATGAAGAAACTTTTGCGAAACTTAACAAAAAAAGAATGGGCGCTGGCCGCCGTGGCATTTGTTTTTATTATTGTGGAGGTCTGGCTGGAGCTTACGATGCCGGAATATATGGCGGAGATTACCCGGCTCGTGCAGACAAACAGTTCCATGTCAGAAATCCTGGCTGCCGGAGGCATGATGCTGCTTTGTGCGCTGGGCAGTCTGTCAGGCACGGTGGTAACAGCAGTCTGTGCAGCAAAGATTGCCGCAAATTTCAGCGGTGTGCTCAGGGGGAAGCTGTTTCGGAGGGTACAGTCCTTTTCCATGGAAGAGATTGGACGTTTTTCAACAGCAAGTCTGATCACCCGTTCCACCAATGACGTGACGCAGGTACAGATGTTAATCGTTCTTGGACTGAATATTATGCTCAAAGCGCCGATTATGGCGGTATGGGCAATCGGAAAGATTGCGGGGAAGGAATGGGAGTGGACCGTATCTACAGCGGTTGCGGTTGTTGTTCTTCTTATTGTGGTAGGAATCTGTTTACTGCTTGCCCTCCCGAAATTCAGGCAGATGCAGCAGCTTACCGATGACTTAAACCGTGTGACCCGTGAAAACCTGACGGGACTTCGCGTCATCCGCGCCTATAATGCGGAAGATTACCAGGAAAAGAAATTCGCTGATGCCAATCACGCGCTGACATCCACAAACCTGTTTGCCATGCGCACCATGTCCTTCCTGTTTCCGAGCATACAGATTATCATGAGCGGACTTTCGCTGGCGATATACTGGATTGGCGCTGTGCTGATTAACGATGTGGGAATGGCGGGAAAGATTACCCTTTTTTCTGACATGATGGTATTTTCACAGTATGCGGTCCAGGTTGTCATGTCCTTTATGATGCTTGTCATGATTTTTATGCTGCTGCCGCGTGCGCTTGTTTCTGCAAAACGTATCTGTGAGGTACTTGATACGGAACCGACCATCCATGAAGGGGAGAAAACAGACGGCCAGCCGGAAAAAGCCGGGGAAGTGGAATTTAAGAATGTTTCCTTCAAATATCCGGATGCAGAGGACTGTGTATTGAAGGATATTACGTTTCAAGCAAAAAAGGGGGAAACGGTTGCTTTTATCGGCTCGACCGGATGCGGGAAGAGTACGGTTATCAATTTAATCCCGCGGTTTTATGATGTGACAGCCGGGCAGGTGCTGGTGGACGGTGTGGACGTCCGGGAATACAGGCAGAAAGCCCTTCGCAACAAAATCGGCTATGTGTCACAGAAGGCAACCCTTTTTACCGGAACCATCCGTTCCAATGTGGCTTACGGTGACAATGGAAAAGGTGAAAAAATGCTGGATGATCATGTTGAGTCTGCTGTGAAAACTGCGCAGTCGGCGGATTTTGTGGAGAGCATGGAGGACGGCTATGACGGCTATGTGGCACAGGGCGGCGCCAATCTCTCCGGCGGACAGAAACAGAGGATTTCCATTGCCCGTGCAATCGCAAGAAAGCCGGAGATTCTGATTTTTGACGATTCGTTTTCTGCACTGGACTACAGGACTGACAAAAAGCTCCGTGAGGCGCTTAAAAAAGAATGCGCAGATACGACAAGGCTCATTGTTGCGCAGCGGATCGGAACCATCCGTGATGCTGACCGGATTATTGTTCTTGATGAAGGGAAAATGGCAGGAATGGGCAGGCATGAGGAACTGATGAAGAACTGTGAGGTATACCGGCAGATTGCATTTTCACAGCTTTCAAAGGAGGAACTGGCATAATGGATAAGAAAGAATACAAACCCGCATCCGGCGGCAGACCGGCAGGAATGCGAGGACCGGGCGGCAGGGGAAACGGGGAAAAGGCACATGACCTTTTCGGCACATGGAAAAAATTACTCGGCTACTGCAGGAAATACTGGGCGGCACTGATTATTTCCGTTATATGTGCGGCGGTCGGAACTGTTTTCACGCTGGTGGGACCGGATAAGCTGTCGGAAATTACAGACTGCGTGACGGACGGAATTGCACCAGATACGGAAAAACTGGAGGAGCTTGCAGGCGCTGTGTCAGAAAACGTGTCTGCAAATATGGAAGGTGTTATGGGCAGCATTGCTGCAAATATGGATATGGAAAGCCATTTGCCAAAAGGAGAGCTTGAGGTAAACGGGTCAGTAATCAGCAGCGAGGAACAGATGCAGGCGCTTGAACTGATCAGCGGTATGCAGAATACGGACGGTGATGCAGCTGCTGCAATGGCGGAACTTCCGGATTCGGTAAAAAGCGCACTGTATACGGATGTGACGTTTGACGGTACGGTAATATCCGGCAGGGACCAGCTGGAAATGATGGACATTTTTTCCGGTCTGGACATGGAGGATACGGATGCAGCAATGGAGGCATTTGACAGTCTTCCGGATTCTGTAAGCAGTCTGGTAAAGCCGTCCATTGACCTTGATAAAGTATTTGGCATAGGAATGCTGTTAGTGACATTGTATGTGATTGGTTTTCTACTGTCTGCGGTACAGGGATGGATTATGGCGACAGTGACGCAGCGGGTATCCATGCAGCTGCGCTCGGACATTTCCGTAAAGATTAACAGGCTTCCAATGTGGTTTTATAACCGCACAACCACCGGGGATGTCCTGTCCAGGGTGACAAACGATGTGGACACCATAGGACAGTCTTTAAACCAGAGTATCGGAAGCCTTGTTTCCCAGCTTGTGCTGTTTATCGGAAGTTTTATTATGATGCTGGTTACTGACGGCTGGATGACGTTAACCGCAGTGCTGGCAAGTCTTCTGGGATTTGTGATTATGTTTGCCATTATGGGGCGGAGCCAGAAATACTTTTTGCGCCAGCAGAAACACCTTGGCGAAATCAACGGGCATATTGAGGAAATGTATGCCGGACATACGGTAGTTAAGGCGTATAACGGGGAGGAAAAGTCAGAGGAAGTTTTTGAACGGATGAACAAAAACCTCTGCGACAGTGCGTTTGCTGCACAGTCCCTCGCAGGTCTGATGCGGCCGATTATGATGTTTGTCGGAAACCTCGGATATGTGGCAGTCTGCGTTGTGGGAGGAGCCATGGCGCTGAACGGAAAAATCAGCTTTGGTGTGATTGTTGCATTTATGATGTATGTCCGCTTTTTCACACAGCCGCTGTCACAGATGGCGCAGTCCCTGCAGTCCCTCCAGTCTGCTGCCGCAGCAGGGGAGCGTGTGTTTGAGTTTCTTGAGGCAGAAGAGATGGAGGATGAAAGCGGCAAAACAAGGTCAGTTGAAAAAGCACAGGGAACGGTTGAGTTTTCCCATGTGAAATTCGGCTATGAGAATACGGACCGCATTATTATCCATGATTTTTCCGCCGTGGCAAAACCCGGGCAGAAGATTGCCATTGTCGGGCCGACCGGGGCAGGAAAAACAACTCTGATAAACCTTCTGATGCGCTTCCACGAAATACAGGGCGGGGATATCCGTATTGACGGGGTTCCGGTCAGGGAGATGACCCGTGAAAACGTGCATGAGCAGTTTGCCATGGTGCTGCAGGATACCTGGCTGTTTGAAGGAAGTATCCGTGAAAACCTGGTTTACTGTGCAGAGAATGTAACGGAGGACAAGATAGGGGATGCATGTAAGGCAGTTGGACTGGATCACTTTATCCGTACCCTGCCAAAAGGATATGACACCATCCTAAATGACCAGCTGAATCTTTCCCAGGGACAGAAACAGCAGCTTACGATTGCCCGTGCAATGATTGCAAACAAACCGATGCTGATACTGGACGAGGCGACCAGTTCTGTGGATACCCGCAGTGAGCAGCAGATACAGGATGCGATGGACCAGCTGATGGAAAACAGGACTTCTTTTGTGATTGCGCACCGGCTGTCCACGATTAAAAATGCAGATTTAATCCTTGTATTAAAGGATGGTGATGTAATTGAAAGCGGAAACCATGAGGAACTGCTGGCGAAAAAAGGATTTTATGCGGATCTTTATAACAGCCAGTTTGAAAAAGCAGGATGAAAGGAACGGGTAAATACAATAAATGAAGGCAGTAATCGCAATTGAAAGAGAATACGGAAGCGGCGGAACGGAAATTGCCCGCACGCTTTCCGAAGAAACCGGCATTCCGTGTTATGGGCATGAGATTCTGGAGGCTGTGTCAAAAATGTATGATATTTCTGTGGATGCCATCCAGAAATATGAGGAAACGGCGACAGGAAGTTTTCTGTATTCCATTTACGTTATGGCAAAGGCTGCGCGGGGGGATGCGGACATGGTGACAGGCGAGGGGCACATTTACCTTGCGGAACAGAAAGTAATCAGGCATTTTGCCATGGACGGACCTGCCATTTTTCTGGGACACTGTGCATCCGAGGCGTTAAAGGAAAAGGAAAATGTTGTCAGGGTGTTTATTCGTTGCAGTGATGACGGGCAGAAAAACCGGAGGATTGAAACGGACTACGGGATTTCGCGTGCCGATGTGGAAAGCACGAAAAAGCGTTTTGACAAAAAGCGTTCAAATTACTATTATGCAAATACCACGCTGAAATGGGAGAACCTGAGGAATTATGATATTGTGCTGGACAGTGCGGTTCTTGGAACCAGGGGGTGTGTGGATTTGCTGAAAGGGATTGTTTAGGGGAATTAAAAACCTGATACACGGATGGAACATCCGCCCATAAAGGGATTTGCCGGGCAGGTCCCGGCAAATGGGCGGACGCTGCATATCAGGTTTTCTTTGAAAACCTGATACACTGCTCACAGAAGGCATGGTTTGCCGGCTGTGGGCTTTTTTATTTGTATGGGGGAATACTTTTTGGATAAAAGGGAAATTCAGATAATTGTTTTACAATCATGTCAATAATCAGAATATAAACGAAATATTTTTCGCAGAATACATAGTTCTGCGAAAA
>CANOLA010000043.1 GCA_947566705.1 uncultured Lachnospiraceae bacterium
TACTTCACCCTGCAGTTTTGCACGGATTTCCTGTTTTTTTTCTTCCCTCTTTTTTTCATTGTGCAAATTTATAATGATCGCAGCAATAATACCAATAACCGGAAGACCGACAAGCACTCCCGCCGCAACCGCTACCACAGAAGCCGTAATTCCTGTACTAATCTTTTCTGCATCATAATGGAATGAAACAAGAACATCTCCCACGGATTCTGCATTGATGCAGTTTTCCACCCTTTTTAAATACTTTTCCACTTTCGGAACAAACCGCTTTTTTACACTGACTGTCACCGCGTTTCTTACCGTGGCATTCAAACGCTCCTCAATTCCCTCATGATTCATCGCCATTGTGACGAATATGGATTCTTCCGCGTCCAGTGCGCACTGGACGTCATTTTTGATTTCTTCCACACACTCCGCCATTTCATAATGAAAGTTCTCTTTTTCGTCCATAAACTTTGTTTCCAGGCCGGACAACTGTTTTTCTAATTTTTCTTCTTTTTCATCCAGTTCCGATTCGGAAAGCCGGCTGCTGTTTAAGGTCGTTTTTAAATAGTTTTCCGTATTTTCAGCGATTGCAAGAACCTTGATTGTAAAACTGCATGCAAGAATCTCTTTTGATTTATCCTGTATTTCTTTTAAGAACTCCTCCAGTTCCTCTGCCTCTCCGGAAAAACTGCTTGTCCGGCAATAGGTGATTTCCCTTTCCCCTACGAAACGTTTCAGGCTTTCTTTCATTTTGGAAAGCATCTCTTCATAGTCTTCTTCATTTCTCTTGTCATACTTTGTAATGACGACGCAGAGCGGCATATCATGCAGGCACAGCTCCCTTAAAATATTTCCAACATCGCTTCTTATAATCATGTCATCCGCCGGAACTGCAATGATATAGGCAAGGCTCTTTGGCAGGTAGTCATCAATTGCCTTATTGTGAATTTCAAACCCGGATCCAAACCCCGGCATATCCACAAGCATAACGTCCGGAATTTCTTCCAGAAAACTGTTTCTAAGCTGGAGCCTTGCGCATTTTACTATATTTGCGTCTGCTTCGTAGTTCCTGTATTCATCCACGGAAAGTTCTTCCAGTATCCTATTTTTTCTATCTTTATTTTTTTCATAAACCGTAACCTTTTCCTCTGCATCTGTATAAACGATTTCTGCAGGGATTGCGGTTTCCGGCGTAATGTCTTCTTTTAGTATTTTTCTGCTATAACCAAGAATCGTATTAACAAGTGCGCTTTTTCCGGAACTGAATTTTCCGATCACCGGCGTACATACTTTTGCCGTTTCCACTTCCTCCTGTAATTTTTTGATGGAATCCGTCTGGATGCCATATGCATGATTTATTTTATCAAGCTCTTCCAGTGCATTTAAAATCTTTTCCATAGGTATCTCATCCTCCGTTTTCTTTTTCGTGTTTCCCGCACACAGTTTTCATTATAAACGTTTCGACAAGATATAGCAATTTTTTCGTTGATTTTATCCTCAATTGAGTCATTTTTCTCTTGTCATTTATACAAATTGCACATACTTTCTATTTCCTGTTTCATTTCTTCCACAAACTCCGGCGGCTCTAACGCCTTTACACGGTTTCCCTGTGACAGCAGAAACATATTGATGCCCGTGCCAAATGTTTCCGCTTCAATAATCTTTGTATTTCCCGCTTTGTCTATGACTTTTGCAGTTGGGATTTTGTCCAGAATCGCCTGTACGGACTCGCCGGAATACTCAAATTTAATTTTCCGGTATTCCCCCGGAAACATAAACTGTATTTTTCCCCGCAGTTCTCCCTCGTCAAAATCATGCGCTTCCTCCAGAACAAAATGCTTTCTGTGTTCTATAATATTAACAATCCGGTCTACCCTGTAATACAGTGGTTTCCAGTCGTCCTTATCACACCGGTATGCGATTAGATAGAAATAATAATCTGAAAATGTAATTGCGACCGGCATAATTCTTCTTTCTACTAAATCACGCGCCATTTTATAATAGGTAACAGATATTTCTATTTTTTCATAAATACACCTTGTAAGCTGCCAGATATTATCTATAACGCTTTTGCAGTCGCTGCCGACTTCTTTATAATGATACATTTCTTTTGAGATAATCTGGTTCAGCATGGTTCTGTCATGGCTTGACGTAAAATTTTTCAGTTTAGAAACAATATCAAGCAGTTCCATCTTGCTGAATGCGCGGCAGCCAATCAGCAGTTTCATGATGGAAACCAGTTCCCTGCTCAGCAAAAAATTATCAAACTCCAGGTAATAGGATTTGGAACTGGCGGAATATTTTAGCTCTGTATTGCCCACCAGCTCCCTGTTCTCACATAAGAAATTTTTGATTTCTCCAATATCCCTCGAAATGCTTTTTCCCGAAACCCCGTATTCATCCGCCAGACTTTTTACGGTTATATTTTCGCCTTTCATTGCCCGAAAAAAGATTTCTAACATCCGGCTTTTTTTATTGTCCGCACTCCCCATATGCCTAATCTCCTTTTATTTCTTGTCGTTAATCTCTAATTGATGACCTATTTTGCTTATTATATCATATTTTTGGTATATCAGGCGGAAATTCAAGTCCGCCTGATATCCGGCATCAGGGCATTTAATCAAAAATCGCTTTAAAAATACCCCCGACCGTACCAATGGCCATGCCCGCAACAAATCCCGCGACCATGCCGGGAACTCCCAGTATGGCCGAACCAATCCCCACACCGGTATCTATTCCATCCGATACGCAGTCCCATACCGTTTCACCGAACCCTTTTTTAATGTGTTCCCTGTAATTAGTTTCTTTATCATCGTACTCCCAGTTGCTTTTTTCCTCATTGATGTTATCTGCCAACGCCAGCCTTTTTTCGTGGGGAATCGCTTTTACAATAAAATAAAGAAGTTTGGTCAGGTTATATGGTTTTCTCTGCTTACCGCCTTCTTCTTTATAACCTGCACAGTAGCAGACCGGTTTTACGTCCAATCCCGTTCCCTCTTTGATCCGCTTCTGGACGGATGCTGCTTTTTTCTTTAAATATTCGTTCAGCACTTCATCCGGTTCATTCTTTTCTACGTTCCAGTGTGCGCCCTTCATTGCAATATCCGACTGGTTCAAGGCGATTAAGATTCGTTCCTTTGCATTATCCCCCAGACACGGAATCAGCACGTTGTTGATCAGGTCATAGGATGTTTTTAAATCCTTGGACGATGCATCCAGTATGACGATCACCATATCAATGAGCGGCTTTTGTCCTTCGTCTGTTTCATTCAGCTTGGCGATCATGTCTTTTGTGATTCTTTTGTCATTTTCCACGCCATCACCCAGTCCCGGCGTGTCCCAGATGATCAGGTTATCCAGTGTGAATTTTGAAATCACGTCTGTTTCCGGATCCACCCCAACGCCGACCTTTGCAACATCCATATTGAACAATGCATTGATTGTGGAGCTTTTTCCGCTTCCGGTTGCCCCGGTCAGCATGATGTTTACTTTCTGGCCACGGACTTTCAGTAATTTCGACAGCCGTTTTGTCTTATCACTATCCGGTATATTGGACTTCATGATTTCTTCTTCGAGCAAGTCGTAGATGCTTACTTTGTTTTCTTCTGGTTGTTTCTCTTGCGGGCTCTTTTGAAACACCGGAATGTTGATTTCAACTGCTTCCTCTTCCGTCTTGTTTTCGGAAACAACATCCTCTGGGGAAACCGCCCCGATTTCAATTACTTTTTCCTTCTTTTCATCTTTCTTATTTTCTGCCATATCCTGTTCCCTCCTGCTTTGTGTGCTGTACTTTATGTTTCCTGTACATACAAAATATCATCCCATGTGGACAGGTGTGTGTCCCTGTAAAAAAATATTTGGGAAATCCCCTTCCACGCACCATCCGTTATAGTCATTTTCATATTTCGGGACCAAAAAGGAAAACTGTTTTTTGATGCTGCCAGCGATACGCCCTCCGGTTTCAAGCTCAAACACCAGAAGAAACGTGAACAGCCTTTCATAAATCACTGCGATTTCATTCTCGTTCCAGTCATATACATGAAGCTGGTGTCCAAATGCAAAAAATTCCGCTTTCACAAAATATTTTGCATTTCCATTTTCATCATATATATCATAAGAATCCGTCCATGTTCTCCCGAACCGCCGCCGTTCCCACACTGCCCCGTCTGCGGCTCGCCCATGTCCATGAACCAGCAGGCGGACAGCACCTTTGTGGAAGACCGCGGCTGGCATACTGCAGCAGACAGATACCGCGACTTTATACACCTCCATACGGGGCAGAAAATTTTATATCTGGAATTAGAGGTTGGCGGCAATACACCCGGAATCATTAAGTATCCGTTCTGGCAGATGACGGCGGAAAACGCGGACGCAGTCTATGCCTGCATTAATTACGTCGAAGCGTTCTGCCCAGAGGAAATTCAGAACAGTCAATCTGTATATACGGGGATATTGGTGGAATTTTGCTTCGACTTCAAAAATCCACCTTTGAATGAATCAAACCAAAATCGTGCCAGAGCAGTTGACACGATTTATTATAGTAAAAACAGACAATTCATGCAAAGGCAAGACGCATATGATTTTTCGGGAAAGTGAAACAGCAGAGCTTAAGGAAATTCTCACGGATGATATAATAAAGAAATCATTGCTTTTGGCAACTATAATGATAGAAAATTATATATCGGTGTAATTTATTTAAAATGCAAGGAGACTTAATTGAAAAAAGTATCAAAAATAGACATACGGTTATTGCCATTTTTATTATTGATATTTCTATTTATAATAGTACCAGTTGGAATTATATGCTATCACAAATATATTATAGCAACCAGGGAAATCGTTTATGACAACTGTTATGTACGCGGCATCACTTATGACGATAAAAAAACGCTGCTTGTTGTGGAACTTCCAGACCATAAAACGCTGGCAATTGTTGATGAACAATCCACCATAGCAGAACCGGACCCCAAAGACCCGCTGTTCAGGCAGGAGAACTTGTCCGGTGCAGATGGAAAGACGGTGATTTAGGCAAAATAGGTTACTATGACTGGAGAAAAGGAGATGTTCCATGGCGGTGGCAGCATACGTTCTGCTTCCCGTGTATATGACAAAAAGCAGTCTGTGATTATAGAAGACTGTGTTGTTATGGCTGTTGTTGAAACACCCAAAGAAACACTTCTCGCAGTCAGTCTGCCGCAGACATGGGATAATTATGCTCCTGACCTCAATCTGCGTGTTGTACTTGCATATGAAAAAGGAGAAAAAGAGAAACACGATGTCGCAAAAGGCGATGTTGTCACCTGCGGATTTCCCAAAAATATGAAAGGATATGTCATCTGGGAATAAGAAGCGGCAGTAACCTTGCTTATTCATTTTTCAAAACATGAAAGATTCAACGATTTTCCAACAAATGAAACGACATCTTCATGACATTCGCTGATAAGCCAGTCAATTTTTTTTGAAACAATATAAAAATCTTTAAGACCATTTACTTCGCCAATCATACAAACCAGTTCCGGTATCCGCATTTCATAAACCCAGTATTTCGGTTTAAAATTTTTAGAATCTTCAAACAGCACATATACAAATTGATTGTTTTCAGGTATTATATCAGGTAATTTTGTAACCCACATTCTGTCTTCTGATATATTTTTAGTTATGCAGACCAGTTCTTTGTTAAAAACACCGCGGATATTAGACCAATGTATATTTCCGCTATGCAAAACAAATGTCCGTTCTATTTTCCTGATGATTGATTTATAAGTTATTTTTGAACATTCAAAACAATTCGAGCGGTCTATGTGATTTTCTTTAATTACCCTTTCTATATCATTTCGTATATACATAAAATACCTCTGATATCTGCTGCTCAGCACGTACTTCCCCTAACCGTTTCATTCTTTCTTTTTCAAGTATTTACTGAAAAACTCCAGAAACCCGTTTTCACCAGCGACCGAATTCAATTTATTTTCCGGCAGGTCATAGTAGTATCTATTTGTCTTTATATCTACCGACAGGCTGTCTAGCGGGAATCCTTTTTTCCGGACTGCGCTATGGGGCATATCGGTCAAAATAAACCGTTCACTTTCCATGGAGGGTTCCATCGCTTCATAAATATGTTCTTCATCCATGACAAGGCAAACTGCATTCTTATACCTTGCCACGAGGTTCCCATACTTTTTTGCTAATCCGGTATAATAATCTACCATTTCTTCATCGGATAAACACTTTCCATTTATGGTACGCACATGCACACCCGGCTGGATTTCATCCGGAACATTATCAAAATAAAGACCTGAATCACACGAAAACACCGGCATATGAAACACTTTGTAGTATGCACTGGCTTTTTGCCTTGCATTTTCAAGCGGTGTGCATCCTTCCTCTGGCACCTCCGGTATCTCAAACCCCTTTTCTTTCATGTCATTCAGTCCGATTAATTCTATATCTAATTTTTCAAGCCAGTGTTTCATTCCGGATAATTTCGCCGAATTACCAGTTCCATATAACAGCTTCATCTTAAAATCTCCATTGATTTTTAAATCCCAAGCCACTGGATAAATGCTGTTTTATCTGCGCTGTTGTATCCCGCATTTCTGTAAAAATCCAGTGTTTTTTCATCTTTGCTTCCCGTCAGCAGCATCAACTTATAACAGTTGCACCGCTGCGCTGTCTGCTTTGCATATTCCAAACATTCCGATGCCAGTCCGCGCCCCCTGTAATCTGCATGGGTAACAACATTTTCCACAAAAGCATAGGGGCGTACATTTCTTGTCAGATTAGGAATGATAACGCATACGCATGAGGATACAATTTTTCCATCCCTCTCATTTACAATCAGATGATGGTTTTCATCTTCCAGAATCTGCTTCCATGTATGCAGCAGATGATCCGACTGCTCCGGAACAGACTGCTCATGCAGGCATAAATATAATTCCAGTATTTCTTTTAAATCCCCTTCATCAGCTTCTCGTACCATAGTTCCTTCCTTTCACTGGTTTTTAACCAGATTATATGCCCGCTGTCTTTAACAATTTCAGCCCGTTTGACAAGCTTGAAATTGTCTATATGATTTCTAAAATTTCTGATAAGTTATCAACTTCATAATCCGCCTTTTCGCTTTCAGTCGATATCTTCCAGTACTTTCCAAATCCCTGCTTTATCCAAATAGTTTTCATTCCAAGCGCTTTCGCAGGTATAATATCATTATCAATCCTGTCTCCAACCATAACTGCATGCTGTGGTTTACAGATTGCCCTGTTAAGGGCAATTTCAAAAATTCTTTTGTCCGGTTTCGCTACTCCTTCTTCTGCCGAAGCAATGACCAAATTGATATACTGTAATATTCCAAATGCTTTTAGCCTTTTTTCTGTACCCAATGATTGATTTGCAATGACCCCTATGTTATATTTTTCACTTAATTTCCTCAAACATTCTTCTGTTTCGCTATACAGAATTTCGTCTTCAAATCTCCATTCAGGCTTTTTAACATTTAAAAGTTTTATTGTTTCCAAATCGCCTTTTTTATTTTCCTTATAGAATTCTAATGCTGTCTGATAAATATATTCATAAGATACATTGGCTGTTTTAGCAACTTCTTTCATTCTTTCCTCATAGACTTTGCTTTCATCTACTAACGTTGAACCGACATCAAAAAATACCCATTGGACATTCTCCATAATATCACCCCTAATAAATGCCATTTTTACAAGTATATTTTCCTATACGCTCCGCCTTAAAGCCTATACTGCATAAAATTCCCGTTCTTCTCAAACCCGAAATCCGTGTACAGAAGTACACCCATGTCCGAAGCGGTTATCTGTACCACACCGCAGCCATATTCCTCCGCCTCTCTGACAACACGCGATAATAACTCTCTGGCAATTCCCTATCTGCGGTATGCCTTGTCTGTAAACATACTTGAAAGCAGTGCAATCTTTCCGTTCGGACAGCCAAAATACGGCGGTTTCTCAACAAATGATATTCCGCTTGTTCCAACTATTTTATCCCCGTCAGCTGCCAGCCAGGAAACAAACGTGCCATCCTCCATATGCCGATGGTAATAGTCCTTTAAAGAATGTCTTAAATCTATTTGCTCCTTCGCACCTTCCTCCCGCAGCTGACAGATTCTCATTTCAATAAATATATCCAGTTCGTATTCTGTTAATTTTTTGTATTGTACAGCCATAATTGCCCCTCCGGTTCTTATTAGTTTCTACCTTTGTCCGGGAGTTATCCGGAATTTACTGTTATTTTACCACACATCCCCCTTCCCTTCCAGCACATCTTGAATCCATCATCCATATATGGTAAAATTCAAAAAAAATATTCAGGAGACTTATAAAATGAAATTTATGCTTACATGTGAAGAAATGGACGGACTGGTTCTTACAGATAAAAATTCCCTGACAGAACTGGACAGTAATCTGCTTTATTCCATGGATATTTTTCTTGATCCATCCGGAAAATCCGAGCTGGTTTATGATTTTCCGGATGAAACATGGGATGCTGTGAGAATGCGCGAAACACAGCCTGTAAAAGAATTCTGCAACAGTGGTAAAATGATCATCTGGTCTTTCCAGAATACAGAAAAAGAATGTGAAATCATAAGCAGCAATAAAATTCCTGCTTCCCCTAAATGGTTATACCTTCCATCCGGCAGCCTTCTGGCTGTTTCTGCAAGCGAACTTATCCAGTGCCTGTCCTATCCGGAACTGGAAATGGAAACATTTTTTGAGCTGGAAACTGAAGCAGGATGGTATGCCTTCTGGAATGAAGGTACAGATAAAATTATGTTCTGCAAAAAAGAACCGCAAAATATGATTATCCAGAATATTTAATATTCTCCAGCACCCTATCCTCCTTGTTCTCATTAATAACCTGCCCTATATAATATTGCGTATTCCCTCGCAGATCCTGCCTGCGACAAGCGGATTGTTCATGGTATACAGATGAATCCCGTCAATGTCGCTGACGAGCAGGTCAATAATCTGGCTTAAGGCATAAGACATTCCGGCATCAAAAAGCGCTTCCCTGTTATTTTCATATTTATGGATAATTTTCTGGAACCGCTCCGGAAAAGATGCAGCGCACATTGTTATCATTCTTTTTATCTGTGCTGCATTGATTACCGGCATAACCCCCGGAATAACCGGAACATTTATTTCCGCAATTCTGCATTCCTCAAGAAAACGGAAAAACTGACGGTTATCAAAAAACAGCTGTGACAGCAGCACCTGGGCGCCCGCATGGACCTTTGCAAATTCATCTATTTCTGCCTGACTGTAATGAAGGCAGGTCAGATGAACCACAGGCTCTATATGGTATTCATGTTTGATTTTCCTGGCAAGCTCTATGGTCCGGTTGCAGTTTGAACTGCCTCCCGCACCAAAAGTCACACTGATAAAATCAGGGTTCAGCTCACACAAAACTGCCAGGGTTTCATCAATGTTCTTAAGTTCGCTGTCCTTTTTCGGCGGAAAAATCTCAAAAGACAGACTCTTTTTCTTTTTCCCGTATATATCTGAAATTTTCATCCTATGCTTCTCTCCTTATCTGCTCTGCCGCTGCCACAAGATTTTTCAGACTTGCCTCTGTCTCCGGTACTGCCCTCGTTTTTAATCCACAGTCCGGGTTTACCCACAGCCTGTCCCTGTCAATTTTAGTAAGCATGGTATGCAGTGCGTCCACAATTTCTTCCACGGACGGTACTCTTTGGGAATGGATGTCATAAACGCCCGGTCCGACCTCTGTTTCAAAATTGTGCTCCCTTAAGGAATCCAGTATCTGCAAATCAGAGCGGGACGCCTCAAAAGTAATGACGTCTGCGTCCATATCATCAATCGCAGGAATAAGATCCGTAAATTCACTGTAACACATATGCGTGTGAATCTGTGTTTCTGGTTTTACACCACTGTGTGTCAGACGGAAAGCCGGAATCGCAAAATCCAGGTACTCCTTCTGCCAGTCTGATTTCCTGAGGGGCAACTTTTCCCTGAGCGCTGCTTCATCAATCTGTATAATCCTGATTCCGTTTTTCTCCAGATCCAGTACCTCATCCCTGACTGCCAGCGCAATCTGCAGAATGGATTCGCGGATGGAGATATCCTCCCTTGGGAAGGACCAGTTTAAAATAGTAACCGGGCCTGTCAGCATTCCTTTCATGATTTTTTTCGTCAGGGACTGTGCATAGACAGACCACTCCACTGTAATCGGTTTTTCACGGTATACATCACCCCAGATAATTGGCGGCTTTACACATCTTGTGCCATAGGACTGTACCCATGCCTTTTCCGTAAACAAAAAACCTCCCATGGACTCGCCGAAATATTCCACCATGTCGTTTCTTTCGTATTCTCCGTGAACCAGCACGTCCAGTCCGGTTTCTTCCTGCCAGGCAACACATTCTGCAATCTTTTTCCGGTTAAATGCCACGTATTCACTTTCCGTTATTTCCCCCTTTCGGTAAGCAGCGCGGTTTGCCTTCACATCCTTTGTCTGCGGGAAAGAACCTATGGTTGTTGTTGGAAATTCAGGCAGGTCAAATGCCTCTTTCTGTAATTTCTGACGCCTGCTGCGTTCCGGCAGCCTTATGTAATCTTTTTCCGTCACAAGGGACAGCCGTTTTTTTACCTCCTCATTACTGCAGTTTCTTTCTTCTGCAAAAAGCTTTTCGTTTTCCTGCCAGACTGCCTGCAAACGGTAATCCCCGCAGGAAGCAAGAAATTTAAGCTCCTTTAATTCTTCCAGCTTTTCTTCCGCAAAAGCAAAATGGGACAAATATTCCTGCGGCAGTTTCGACTCATGCTTTAGGGTATAAGGAACATGCAGCAAGGAACAGGATGTTGAAAGAACCGTTCGGATTCCTTTCTCGTGCAATGCATCCAGAACCTGAAGAGTCAGGGCATAATGGTTTTTCCAGATATTTTTTCCGTTTACCAGTCCTGCAAACAGCAGTTTATCCTCTGGAAAGCCGTATTTTTCTATCAGGCTGTATGTCTCTTTTCCCTCCGTAAAATCAAGACCGATTCCGGCAAACGGCAGCTTTACCAGTTGCTGGTAAATATCCCTCACATCTCCAAAATATGTTTGTAACAGAACACTGCTTTTGCCTGCAGCCGGAAGAATGGCTTCATAAATTTTACGGAATAATGCCTGCTCCTTTCTGTCCATGTCAAGCACCAGTGCAGGCTCGTCAAACTGAATCCATGCAATCTGGTATTCCCCGCATTTTTCCAGCAGATTCCGATATGCAGTAATTACAGCATCTGTGCAATCATCCATGGTTTTCTTTCCTGTATAGCGGCACAGCTTTAACAGGGTATAGGCACCGGTCACGACAGGCTTAGTTTCAATTCCAAGCTCTTTTGCCTCTGCATATTCCTCCCACAGCTTGTTACCCGAAAGCCTGATATCCGTATCATCCTCTATTTCGGGCACAATATAGTGATAATTGGTGTTAAACCACTTTTTCATGGCAAGCGCCCGGACGTCTCCTGATTCGCCCTGGCAGCCGCGTGCCATTGCAAAATATGTATCCAGCTGCTGCAGGTTTAACTCTTTGTAACGTCTCGGAATAATATTAAACAGTACCGCTGTATCAAGTGTCATATCATAGTACGAAAAATCATTACAGGAAATATAATCCATACCCGCATTTTTCTGTATGTTCCAGTGTGTTTTGCGCAAAACTTTTCCGGTCTGTAAAAGCTCCTCTGCTGAAATTTCTTTCCTGAAATACTTCTCAGAAGCAAATTTCAGTTCTCTTAATGTCCCGATTCTTGGAAATCCTGTTACTGATGTTTTCATAATGTCCTCCAAATCATACGAAATTCTGTTCTTTAGTATAATTTGTCCGGGACAATTTGTATAATACCAGTAAATGCAGGTTAGCCATAGCTTGAAACTATGGCTAACCTGCATTCACATATTTATCCAGCGCTTCCAGATAGGTTTTTCCCAGCCTGCTGACCAGACCCTTACGGTGGGTAATATAGCCAATACGCATATCCCCCTCTTCTGCCAGCGGAACCGCAATGATATCCTCCCCATTCAGTTTTTGGTCAATCACACCGCTGCATACCGTATATCCGTTTAATCCGATTAAGAGGTTAAACAGCGTTGCCCTGTCCCTTACCCGTATATTTTTCTTCCGCTCAAAAACAGAAAAAATCTCCTCCGAAAAATAAAAGGAGTTGTGCTCCCCCTGCTCAAAGGACAGGTACGGATATGGCATAAGCTGTTCGCTGGTAATCACGGATTTATCTGCAAGCGGGTGGGTTCTGCTGATAAACACATGCGGCCGGGCCACAAAAAGCGGATGAAACTCCAGGTCATGGGATTTTAAGATTTTACTGATAACTTTTTCATTAAAATCATTTAAAAAAAGGATTCCGATTTCGCTTCTCATCCGCGCCACATCATCAATTATCTCATAGGTCTGTGTTTCCCGGAGGCTGAAATCGTACTCGTCCTGCCCGTATTCCTTGATTAAATCCACAAAGGCATTGACTGCAAAAGAATAGTGCTGCGTGGAAACACAAAACTGTTTTTTCCCTCCGTCACTGCCTTTGTAGCGGTCTTCCAGAATTGCCGCCTGCTCCAGTACCTGCCTGGCATATCCCAGAAAATCCTCCCCCTCTTTGGAAAGGCTGATTCCTTTATTTGTCCGGTTGAAAATCCGGATATTCATTTCTTTTTCCAGTTCGTGGATAGCATTGGTAAGGCTTGGCTGCGATATATAAAGCCCGTCTGCCGCTTCTGTTATAGTTCCTTTTTCTGCTACTGCCGAAACATATCTTAACTGCTGTAATGTCATTTTTCCAGCTCAAGCACTTGTTCAAGGGAAAGTCCTGAATACAACGCAATCTCCTCCGGAGACAGTTTTCCTGCTTCTAACATTCTTAAAGCAGACTGCCTGTTTCCCTGCTTTATTCCTTGTTCTATTCCCTGTTCTATCCCATATTCCATTCCCTGCTCATATTTTTCCTGATAATTCATCTGCAACGTCATATAATCCACTCTCCATTTCTCATTTTTTCTGACAGACTGTACCGCCTCCTCTAATTCCCTTGTAAAATCGTCCTCCGGTTCTTTACCATCAATAAAATCAAGCAGCTTCTTCATTTCCGGTGTAACATCATTCATTGTACCCTTTGTATTTAAAATAATCTTTGCTGTTCCATCTCCCAGTCCCAGTTCTGTATTTTGAATACAGCGGTTTTCAAAAGTATAAATGTGCCGACCTTCACCAAATAAATCAAACGTACAGACAAATATAACGAAACTGCGCTTCAGGTCTTTGTAATTTTCTCCCTTTTCCAAAATATTCAGATCTATCATACCCTGGTAATATCTTGATCTCTTTGGAATATTTCTGTTTTCTGCGGTTTGCATTTCAATGTTATATACTGTTTCTTTTCCGTCTTCCACATAAATATCCAGACGTACACTTTTTGCGTCCGCAGATATATCTATTGTCTCCTGCGACTTCGGATACTCAATGTAGGATATTTTTATTCCAAGCACCCGCTCCAGAAAAGGCTTGCAGAATTTTGGATTTCTCATGATAACACTAAACATAAAATCATCCTTTATCTGCAGTTCCTCAAAGGCTTTCTCCATAATAGTATTCTCTCTTTTTCTTATCTTTTATTTATTACTGTTATTTTACCACACATTTTATTTCCATTCTAGCACAACTTAAATTTAAATCCTTCAGTACTAAATATGACTATGCGCATTAAGACAAGAGAAAGTCCGGAAAATGCCCCGACGCCGATAGACAGAAAAATGTAACTATGGTATTATTTTATAAACATTACTGAAATAAATACAAAGGAACGGGCGAAACAGAAAATGAATAATAAATATGTCAGGGTTGACCGCCAGAGTGTATGTATGGGTGATGACTGCACCGCACCAAATGAAAAGCTGCTTTCTGTATGTGAAAAAGATATGCTTTCAGATATATTTCAGAAGATATCCGTCTGTCTGCCGCAGATGTGCGATGTCATATGGGCTGTTGATTCTGGGAAAAAAGTAATTGGTTACATCATAACAGATGCAAATAATCAGGTGCGGTATGAACTCTGTCTAAAGGATCAGGTGTTCTGTGAACTGGGTATAGAAGCCATGCACTGCAGCTATTTTCACCAGAAAAGCTTTGAATACCAGAATGAAAAAAATGGCAGGATTATAGAAGAATATCCGGAATGCAGGAATCTGTTTGATAAAGTCAGGTGCTGTATGAACGAACGCTTTTTATATGAATTAAAGGTAAACGGTGGAAGCTTATGTATCTGGGGAGAGTGGTTTGGAAGATCCTGCGATAATTTCCACACAATAGAAACTGTCCAGTGGAGAAATAATGAAGTCATTCTGCAGTTTAAGGACGAAGAATTCTTATCTGTCAGTAGTCCGGTGGGAATCGTCAATGAAAAGGCTCATCTGGTTATCAGGGACGCTTCGCAAATACTATGGACATGGTATCCCTGCGGCAGAGAACATACTTATGAAAATCTGTATGTCCGGCAGTATACAAAGCGCGCGGATGGTACGATTTTACGGGCGGAAGGAAAACGGTGTGATATAAAAAATTCTGACGGCACTGTGTTTTATCCTATGGGAGATCATGCAGTTTATCTTGGATAAAGTGAATCTGAATGATATTCAATGATTTAAGGATGTAATCCAGAATGCAAAATCAGCATAAAGGAGCAGCGCCTGCTGCTCCTTTATAACTTACTCCCCCCTTGTCAGTACTCCTCTTCCTCCGCTTTTTCTGCAATATCACTTACGGGCTTTTCCAGCCCCTCAATTACCAGATTATTTTTCTTTGCATAATCCCACAAAGCCGCATGAATCGCCTCCTCTGCCAGAAGGGAACAGTGAACCTTGACAGGCGGCAGTCCGTCCAGCGCCTCCATCACAGCCTGGTTTGTAACTTTTAGCGCTTCCTGCACGGTTTTTCCCTTTACCAGCTCTGTTGCCATGCTGCTCGTTGCCACTGCTGCACCGCAGCCAAACGTTTTGAATTTCACATCCTGTATCACGCCCTGTCCGTCAATGTCAAAATACATCCGCATAATATCCCCGCATTTTGCATTTCCCACAGTTCCCACGCCGCTGGCATTTTCGATTTCGCCGACATTTCTCGGATGATTAAAATGGTCCATTACTTTTTCACTGTACATTCCAAACCTCCCGTTTCTTATTTATTTTCTTGTTTATTTTCTTTACTTAAATGTAATATTCCCGCGAAGCGAGGGATATTACCTACGCAACCGCTTTCGCGAAGCGAACTTTTCATGCGGTTGCTCCATCCAAAAAATCCTCATAAAGCGGTGACATATTACGCAGCCGCTCTATGATTTTCTTTAACTCGTCTACAACAAAATCTATGTCTTCCTTCGTTGTTTCCCCGGACAAGGTCAGCCGCAGGGAACCATGTGCGATTTCATGCGGCAGTCCGAGTGCAAGCAGCACATGCGACGGGTCGAGTGCACCTGAGGTACATGCCGAACCGCTGGAAGCACAGATTCCAAGCTGGTCTAAAAGAATCAGCATGGATTCCCCTTCAATAAAACGGAAACAGAAATTTGCATTGCCGGGAAGCCTGTCTGTCTTATGCCCGTTTAACTGGGAATACGGAATTTCTTCCAGCACCCGCTTAATCAGATAATCCCTTAATTCAGTTTCCCTTTTATTCCTTTCTTCCATGGTTTTTTCCGCAATTTCCACAGCTTTGCCAAATCCCACAATCCCCGGTACATTCAGGGTTCCGGCACGTCTGTTTCTCTCCTGCGCCCCGCCATGGATAAACGAACGGATTTTTACGCCTTTTTTTATATATAAAATCCCAACGCCCTTCGGTCCGTGAAATTTATGTCCGCTTGCGGAAAGCATATCAATATTCATTTTCTCCACATCAACCGGAATATTCCCGTATGCCTGTACCGCGTCAGTATGGAACAGCACACCGTGTTCCCTTGCAATTTTTCCGATTTTGGCCACTTCTTCGATGGTTCCGATTTCATTGTTCGCCATCATAATGGAAACCAGGATGGTATCCTCCCGGATGGCAGCCTTTAATTCCTCCAGCGAAATTTTCCCGTCCCCGTCCACATCCAGATAAGTGATTTCACAGCCCTGCTTTTTTAAATGCTCGCAGGTATGCAGTATCGCATGGTGTTCTATTCTGCTTGTGATAATATGCTTTCCTTTGCCTGCATATGCTTCCGCCGCTGCCTTGAGCGCCCAGTTGTCCGACTCGCTTCCTCCTCCCGTAAAATAAATTTCCTCCGGCTTTGCATTAATGAATCCTGCCGCCTGTCTTCTGGCGTCACTTACCGCTTTTTCCGCTTCCCCGGCAAAACTGTAAAAAGCAGAAGGGTTTCCGTATTTCTCACCAAAAAACGGCAGCATGGCGTTTACCACTTCCTCACTGGTCTGCGTGGTTGCCGCATTATCCAGGTATATAAATCTTCCCATAAATCATTTCCTCCGTTTCACGTAAAGCTACAGCATAGCCTTATCCTTAAATCTGCCCAATGAAGCCAGGTAATCGGCTCCTATTTCACTGATATGCATATCCTTTCCGGCAAGATATCCAATCGTCATTTTTTCCTCCGAATCCAGCCGCACCGCAACATAATCCGTGCCGTTTAATTCCTCGCAGATAATCCCGGAGCAGATTGTGTATCCGTCTATCCCCGTCATTAAATTTAACAGTGTTGCCCGGTCGCTGGCTTTTACTATCTTTTTATAAGGAACAGTGCTTAAAACCTCCTCTGCAAAATAAAAAGAATTATGTGTCCCCTGCGAAAAGGAAAGGCACGGGTATTCCATCAGCTCATCCAGATGAATCTGTTTCTTCCCTGCCAGCGGATGGTTTTCTGACATATACACATACAGACCGCAGTCAAACAGCGGATGAAATTCCAGACGGTATTCTGTAAACAGCTTTTGCAGCACCTGTCTGTTAAAATCATTCAGGTATAAAATTCCAAGCTCCGATTTGCGGTTTTTGACATTTTCAATTACTGTATAGGTAATGTCCTCATAAATTTCAAATTCATAATTTTCCATCCCGTATTTATTAATAGTTTCAATAAATGCCTGGACCGCAAATGTATAGTGCTGCATGGACACGCTGAATTTCTTTTTGGATTCTTTTTTACTGATATACTTTGCATCCAAAAGCTCATACTGTTCCAGAACCTGCCTGGCATATCCAATAAATTCCTCCCCCTCCGCTGTCAGGGATATGCCTGTTTTGGTTTTATGAAAAATCTGGATTCCTGCTTCCTTTTCCAGGGTGGCAATCGCACCTGACAGACTCGGCTGTGAAATGAACAGCTTTTTTGCCGCATCATTAAAGGAATTTTCCCCGGCAGCACATACTGCATATTTTAACTGTGTAAGCGTCATTTTTTATCTCCCATCTTAAACATCAGAGTTATTCTAGCACTATAAACCTATCAAGTCAATAGGTTTATAGGTATTGATTTTTTCCAGCTGACAGGCTATACTTAAAAAATACTGTATTTATTGGCATTTATGTCTGGGAGGATTCTATGATTTCAACAAGAGGAAGATATGCTCTGCGCCTGATGACGGAGCTGGCAGGACAGGAACCGGAAATCTATACGCCGTTAAAGGACATTTCAAAACGGCAGCAGATTTCCGAAAAATATATGGAAATTATCATAAAAGAACTGGTTAAAAACAAACTGATTCAGGGGCTCCGCGGAAAAGGCGGCGGCTACCGTCTTACCCGCAGTCCTTCCGATTATTCTGTGGGGGAAATCTTAGAAGCCGTCGGGGAACAGCTTGCACCCGTTGCCTGCCTGCTTCCGGAAGCAGAAAGCTGCGACAGGGAGGATGCCTGCCCTACCATTCGTATGTGGAAGGAATTTAACCAAATGTCACACGACTTTTTTTATGGTATTTCCCTGAATGAGCTGACGCAAAAAACGGTCAGCAGATGATACAGGCATGTAAAAAGCAGGATGTCCATGCTTTATTTACTGATGCTCTTTTAGCCAGCGGACCGCACAGTGCGCCAAACAGGCAGAGCCGACCGGACAGACATTCTCATTAAACCGAACTTTCGGATTGTGGGCAGGAGCGTCCTGCCCCCTTCCCTGCCCAGCTCTGCAGTCACTCCATGCCCGCAGGGATGCGGATCCAGACCAGATTCCCTCAACTGCTCCATGACGTAGTTTTGCCCTTTTGGCATATGCAGACCAACCTCTGCGTTGCTGTGCAGCCAGCGACGGTGGGTGACTGTTTCCTCTTGCAGTTCCAGTGCACGTTCATAAAAATTCATAATCGAACCTCCTGATTCGCCATGAAAATTAAAAATCATGTATTGAGTAAATTGTAGCAAAAGGTGTTGACACCGTCAACAACGTTTATAGTTTGTCCGTATCATCTGTGCCAGCCGTTCCAGCGCCTCTTTTAACACGCTTCTCGGACACGCCACATTGATTCTCTGAAACCCCCTTCCGCAGGCCCCGAAAATCCTGCCGCTGTCCAGCCACAGCTTCGCCTCATGAATGATGCAGCGGTCAAGCTCCTCTGCTTCCATTCCCAGACCGTTAAAGTTCAGCCAGACAAGATATGTCGCTTCATGCTCCACCATGGTGACGCCTTGCATATGCTCCTTTACAAAGCTTCTGGTAAATTCGATATTTTCCCTTATATAGGAAAGCATGGCCGTGTACCATTCCTCCCCGTTTTCATATGCCGCCTCACATGCCACCAGTCCCATAATGCCCGGCTGGCTGATGCCTGCTTTGTCCAGCTCCTTTCTATATTTCCGCCTTAACTGAGAATTTGGAATAAAAATATTGGAAAGCTGCATTCCCGCCAGGTTAAACGTCTTGCTCGGCGAGGTACAGGTGATGCTGATGTCTTCATACTCTTTTTTTAATCCGGCAAACACATGGTGTTTCCCCTGGAAAATAAAATCATGGTGGATTTCATCACTCACAACCACTACCCCGTATTTCACGCAGATATCCCCAAGCCGCAGCAGCTCTTCCTCTGTCCACACCCTTCCTGCCGGATTATGCGGACTGCACAGTAAAAACAGGCGGACTTTCTCTTCCCTGATTTTCTTTTCAAAGTCAAAAAAATCAATATGGTACCTGTTATCCTCTCCCAGATATAAATCACTGCTTACCAGCTTCCGTCCGTTATCCTCTGTCACTTCCGAAAACGGGTAATAGACCGGCTGCTGGATGAGTACTGCATCTTTTTGCTTTGTAAAGGCCTTCACCGCCATTGCCAGGGAAAATACAACGCCCGGCGTCTTTACCAGCCACTTTTCCTGCACGTCCCAGCCGTGGTGGTTTTTCATCCACGCCCTTACGGTCTCAAAATATCCGCGCTGCGCTTCACTGTAACCAAAAATCCCGTGATGCGCCCATTTCACAAGCGCATCCTCCACACAGGAAGAGGTTTTAAAATCCATATCTGCCACCCACATTGGCAGCACATCCTCCGGCATACCCCGTGCCTTTGCAAAATCATACTTCAGACACTTTGTGTTCCTCCGGTCTGCGACCGTATCAAAATCAAGATTCCTCTCTTCCATGCAGTTCCTCCTTAGCCGCAGCAAACACCTGGTTCAGTTCCTCCAGCAGATCCTTACAGTTTTCAATCCCCACCGAAAGTCTTAAGGTACTGTCGGTAATTCCGTTTTTCGCCAGAATTTCCGGCGGAACGTCCGCATGTGTCTGCGTGACCGGATAGGTTAAAAGTGTTTCCACACCGCCAAGGCTTTCCGCAAATTTTATCATCCTGACCTTTTCCAGAACCGCAAGCGCAAACTCCTTACTCTCTGCCTGGAACGTCAGCATTGCGCCAAAGCCGCGCGCCTGCTTTTTCATAATGTGATACCCCGGATGGCCGGGCAGACCCGGATAAATCACCTTTGTCACAGTATCCTGCCTGCCCAGCCATTCTGCAATTTTTACTGCGTTTTCCTGCGCCCGGTCCATCCGGACTCCCAGTGTTTTTATACCGCGCAGAATCAGAAAACAGTCAAACGGCGCCAGCCCCGCCCCCGTCGTTTTAATTAGAAAACGAAGCCTTTCACTGATATCCTCCCTGTCTGTTACCAGAAAACCTGCCAGCGTGTCATTATGACCGCCCAGGTATTTCGAGCCGCTGTGCAGCACAATGTCCGCGCCAAGTGTCAGCGGATTCTGGAAATACGGGGAAAGAAACGTATTGTCCACGATAAGAACCAGTCCGTGTTTTTTTGTAATTTCTGCAAGCTTTTCTATATCGGTCACATTCATCATGGGATTGGTCGGCGTTTCGATATAAACCGCCTTTGTATTTTCGTTTATGTATTTTTCCACGTCCTCCTTACAGCAGTCAATACTGGAAAACGTAACCCCGTTTTTTTCGGACACGTTCTGGAACAGCCGGATGCTGCCGCCGTATAAATCAGAATCCACAATCAGGTGGTCCCCTGGTTTAAATAATTCCATCAGCAGTGAGACTGCTGCCATTCCGGTTGACAGCGCAAATGCATCTGTGCCGTTTTCCAGTGATGCCACTACTTTTTCCAGATGCTCCCTGGTCGGATTCTGCAGTCTGGTATAATCATAGCCCGTGCTTTTTCCCACGCCCGGATGGGCATAGGTTGCCGTCTGGTAAATCGGATAGCTGACGGCTCCGTAATTTTCGTTTTTCCCCTCATCCTCCTCCAGATGAAGGCATCTTGTTTCTATTTCCCTTGACATAATTTCTCCTTTAATTTAACAGGCAAGACTGTCCAAAAAAGTCTTTTCCTTTACACATTCCTCCTGCTTCGCCTTTGCCAGCTCCATTCCTTTTTTCACAAATCCATCCTGAAACTGTTTCCTGATTTTCCATGCATAACGGTTGTCTGCATCCTCAAATTTACGGTATTCAAAATCCAGGATTTCCACGGCATCAATCCCGTTTTCCCTGAAAAAGGTTTTCATGGAGTCAATGATGTTTACTGCTGCCTGCGCCACAGAACAGATCGTGCCGTCCGGCAGAGCAATCTTAACGGTCTTTAAATCATAATGCGCTGCATTCTTGAAATTCTGCACTGCCTGCACCTGGTGCTTGATGACAAACTTTTCCTTTGGTTTGCACAAAAGCCAGATCATCAGAAGCTGTGCAAACAGCACATCCTTTACCTCCAGTCCTTCTGCACACAGTGGATTTAAGTCAAACATCCGAAGCTCTATATGGCTGACGCCGTCTGTTTTCAGGGATTCCAGGTTATTATCCCCAGCAGGTTTCAGCCGGACCGGATAATACAGCTCTGACGGTGCCTTTAACAGGCCATTGTCCACATAGCCTTTGATGCTGTCCGTATAGGCTTCGATGCTCCGGTAATCAA
This sequence comes from uncultured Lachnospiraceae bacterium, assembly GCA_947566705.1. Classification (GTDB taxonomy): domain Bacteria; phylum Bacillota; class Clostridia; order Lachnospirales; family Lachnospiraceae; genus Roseburia. The sequence continues at coordinate 21,380 of CANOLA010000043.1, forward strand.
GCACCGGTGCAAAATCGTTCCAGTATCCCAGTTCGCTGCACCGTACCGATGCCAGTCCCATAAAAACATCCGAACCGCATACTCCCTTTTCCACAAAAGAACTGTCCAGCAGAGGACTTGCTGCAGTAACTGCGGTCAGTATCCAGCCATAGATAGCAAGATTTTCCGCCAGCCCCAGGTACAGATGATTCTTATAATCCGAAAAACTCTTTCCCCCATGAATCCGAAAACCATGGCGCAGCAGTTCTTCTGAAAAAGAAAAATTAACATGGATGCCGGAGAATGTCATTTTATATCTTCCATATTTATCCGATAAATAATCCCGGTAAAGTGTCTTAAACTGTTCCTGACCTCCAAAAGCGGCAACCGGAATATCATTTTCATTTCTGATATACGGCGGATTGGAAAACGGCCAGACATATTCCCTCACCGGAAGCCCATACAGGGTATTCTGTATCATATGATAATGTTCATTTAGCTCCTGCACTGCTGCAGCAGCCGTTGTATGCACACGGGTATTTATTTCTGTCTGGTTTTCGCAGAAATCCCTGACAACGGAATCGTTGTTTTCAAACGGATGCTTCGTATGGGCAAATGTCCCGTCCCCCAGTACCCGCAGGCTTTCCTTTTCCAGTCCGAACATGCCGTCCTTTATATGTTTTCTGATATATGAATCCTTTATAGATAACATCTTTTTTCCTCCTACAGCGTTGAATAATCCAGAAAAAGCATTTTCATCTTTTCCGGGTCTTCCACAAACGTATAACCATGGTTTCTCCCACTCTGCACCAGCTTCCCGTCTTTAAACGCCAGCAGTGTGTTTACCGGAAGCGGTTTCCATTTCCCTTTATCCAGCGGGACTGTGGAAAAAACAAATCCTCCGTTTTTCTCTGTCACATGCAGTCCGCTGTTACAGTTTGTGTGTACATAAAAATACTCTCCGTCACAAATTAACAGATTGAGTTTATTTTCCTCTGCAATCTCACGGATGATTTCATCAAGCAGGCAAAAACGTGTTTCTGCATCCGGCGGATGCCCGTTTTTCCCCTGGTATTCGTTCATCCGGTCTGTCAGGAAATACAAAATACGTTCACTGTCCGTCTGTCCCTCCTGCTCATAAAAATACGAATCCATTGCTTTTCCCTCAAATATGGTTCCGTTGTGCGCCAGTGTCCACACACGCCCCGAAGAATCCTCCCGGACAAAGGGATGGCAGTTTTCATATTCCATATTTCCCTTTGTTGCCAGACGGATATGTGCAATCATTTTATCCGCCAGTACGGGACTGCTTAAGCACTCTTTTAATCTTGCGCTCTTTGTGGCTTCCACTGCCTGTTTTTCAATTCGCACCGTGTCTTTTTCAAAAAATGCCATTCCCCATCCGTGGGGATGTCTGACGCCGTGTGAAAAAAACACGGACAGTAATTTATTCAGTTGTATTTTTTCTGAAGTATTTACTCCAAATAATTCACACATAGCAGATACCCCGTTTTACAAATGATACCGGAGGGACTCGAACCCCCAACTTCGGTTTTGCGAACCTATGCCATTCCAGCGGCCACGGCATCAGGCACTATCTTCTTCTGTCAGTCCGGCTGACAATCCGCATACCCACTTCCTGAAACAGCTGGACAATCAGTACGAGAAGCGCAACCGTAATTAACATAATATCTGTCTGGTAACGGTAATAGCCATAATTAATTGCAATCGCTCCCAGACCTCCGCCGCCCACAAATCCTGCCATGGCAGAATATCCAAGTATGGTTGCCATGGAAATCAGTACGCCTGCCAGCAGGGAAGGCTTCGCCTCCGGTAAAAGAACCTTGTATATAATCTGAAACCGGGAAGAACCCATGGACATTGCAGCCTCGATGACACCGGGATTTACCTCCTTTAAGGAAGATTCAACCATTCTTGCCACATAAGGCGCAGCTGCCACTACAAGCGGTACAATCGTTGCAGTTGAACCGATTGTGGTTCCCACCAGCAGTCTGGTAAACGGAATAATTGCCACCAGTAAAATCAGAAACGGCATTGACCGTACCAGATTGATAAAAATTCCCACCGTAAAATGTACTGCCCTGTTTTTACAGATTCCCTGTTTGTCTGTCACAAAACTGATTACTCCCAGCGGAATCCCTGCCAGATAAGCAATTATGGTAGACACGATGGTCATATACAGTGTTTCCCTGATTCCGTCTGCCAGTAGTTCCATCATCTGCTGATTCATGCGCCGTTTTCTCCTTCCTTAAAATAAATTTTATTTCTTCTAAAAAATTCACGGACAAGGTTTTTCTTTTCCTCATCCTCCGGCAGTTCAATAAGCATCTGCCTGTATACTCTTCCGGCATCCAAACCGGCTTCATCCTTATCCGGCAGAATCAGCTGCCTTGCCGTTTTGGATTTCGGGTTTAAAAAGACCTCTTTTACCTCGCCGGACTCCTGTATCATGCCATTGCTCATCACTGCCACCCGGTCACAGATTTGCTCCACAACCTGCATTTCATGAGAGATAATGATAATTGTCACTCCAAGCATTTCATTGATTTTTTTTAAAAGAGCCAGAATGGAGCGTGTGGCAATCGGGTCCAGCGCACTGGTTGCCTCATCGCAAAGCAGAACTTCCGGATTCGTTGCCAGTGCCCTTGCAATGGCAGTCCTCTGCTTTTGTCCGCCGGACAGCCGGGAAGGATAGGCATTTGCCTTTTCTTCCATATCCACCAGCTCAAGAAGCTCCTTTGCGCGGGCTGTTCTTTCTTTTTTCGGCATCTTTTCAATCTCCAGCGGATAACAGATGTTTTCCAGTACGCTTCTCTGCTCCAGTAAATTGAACTGCTGGAATATCATTCCCATCTTTTGTCTGGCAGTGCGCAGTTCCTTTTCACCGGCAGACGTCAGCTCTTTGTTTTCAAAGTAAACCCTGCCTGCCGTCGGTATTTCCAGCAGATTGATGCACCGGACCAGTGTGGATTTTCCTGCTCCCGAAAATCCTATAATACCGTAGATTTCCCCTTTTTTAATATGTAAGCTTACGTCATTTACTGCTGTTATTTTTTTATTTTTTGAGGAAAACTCCTTTGTTATGTGTTCCAGACGAATCATTCACTGTCTCCTTTTTATCCGGCCTAAAATACAGGCACTACTGCCCCTTCATATTTTTCCTCAATAAACTTCTTTACCTCATCGGACTTCACTGCATCAACTAATGCCTTTATTTTTGCATCATTTTCGCTGCCCTCCCTGACTGCAATGATATTTGCATAAGTCTGTGCCGCCAGGGAATCCGATTTTTCCACCGCCAGTGCATCTTTCAGCTTCAGTCCTGCCCCTATTGCATAATTTGCATTGATGGCGGCTGCATCCACATCCTGCAGTGCATTCGGAAGCTGCGCTGCCTCCAGTTCTTTTATTTCAAGATTCTTCGGATTTTCCACAATATCTGTTACGGTTGCGGCAATTCCAGCATCTTCTTTTAACTTAATAAGCCCCTCGTCCTGCAACAGCAGCAGAGCTCTGGCTTCATTCGTTGTATCATTTGGAACTGCAATTACTGCACCGTCCTCCAGGGTTTCCAGACTGTCGAATTTCCCTGCGTAAATGCCAAACGGCTCATAATGGATATCCGCAACGCTTACAATGTGTGTTCCATTTTCTTTATTAAAGTCTTCCAGATATGGCAGATGCTGGATAAAATTCGCATCCAGCTCCCCACTGTCAAGTGCTGTGTTCGGAATAATGTAATCGTTATACTCGACCACTTCCAGTTCGTAGCCCTGCTCCTTCAGCTTTTCGGAAATAGAATTTAAAATTTCCGCATGCGGTGTAATACTCGCACCTACTTTAATCTTTTCCAGTTCTTTTTCACTTTGTGTTTCTTTATCTGCCGTGGCAGCTGTTGCATTACTGCAGCCTGCCAGCAGTCCCCCTGCCACTCCAAGGCTTAATAATACTGCAATTAATTTCTTCTTCATTTTCATATCCTCCTTTTCTACTTACCTATTCGGTTGATAGGTTTATATTACACTCTTTATTAGCTTTTGTCTAATTAAAAAAAACTACAGGAGGTTATAGGTTTTAACTATAACCTCCTGCGAAGATACCAGAATGCAATAACACACACGATTACGGATAACAGTGAACCGCCCGCTGCTGCAAGTCCCATTGGAAACAGCGTACCGGCAAAAAATTCTGAAGCCAGAAAAGCACCAGGAATCCTTACAAGGACAATCGAAAGCGCATTATGGAGAAATGAAATACCCGATTTTCCATATGCACAGAAATATCCGCTGAAACAGAAATGCACGCCTGCAAAAATGCAGTCCCATATGTATCCCCTGATATACTGGCTTCCAAGCAAAATCACTTCCATATCTTTTTCCCTGGTAAAGATTCCGATTACCGGTTCTGCAGCAAACTGTATGACAGCTGTTGCAGCAATCCCGAAGCCTGCGGCAATAAATATGCCATAACGCAGGGTAAGCAATGCCCGCTCATGCTTTCCGGCTCCGATATTCTGTGCGGACAGGGCAGAAACCGTAGAAAGCATGGAGGACGGGACAAGAAACAGCATACCGATTATTTTTTCGACAATACCGACTGCCGCAGCATCATGAATGCCCCTGCGGTTTGCAATTACAGTGACTACAATAAAAGAAATCTGTATAAAACCATCCTGCAGAGCTACCGGGATTCCAATTTTTAAAATTTTTTCCAGAATGCCGCGTTTCGGTTTCAAATCGCTTTTCTGCAGAGACAGTCCCGTTTTTTTCCTGAGAATAACAGCCACTGCCACAATCACACTGAAAGTCTGTGACAGTGTAGTGCCCAGCGCCGCCCCTGCCGGACCAAGATGCAGTGCGCCAATAAAGAGATAATCCAGCGCAATATTAACTGCACATGCCACTGCGATAAAATACATGGGACTTTTTGAATCCCCCAGTCCGCGGAAAATAGAGCTGATAATGTTATACGCTGTAATAAACGGAATGCCGGCAAAACAGATCATAAGGTATACCCTTGTGCCGTCCACTGCCTCCGCGGGCGTGGACATCACCCCTACAATCGGCTTTACAAGCACAAGCAGCAGGATTGTGGCAGCAATGGATACAAACATGAACAGCGTAACTGTATTTCCTGTGGTTTCCGCTGCTTCCTTCATCCGCTTTGCCCCGACAGCCTGTCCGATCATAACTGTTGAACCCATTGCCAGCCCGACAATCATAACTGTCAGCATGTGCATGACCTGGCTGCCCACCGAGACGGCGGTAATGCTGTCCACTCCGTTAAACTGTCCGATAATAAACAGGTCTGCCATTCCGTACAGCGTCTGCAAAAAATACGACAGCAGGTAGGGAAGTGAAAAATACACAATGTTTTTGAATACGCTTCCCGATGTTAAATTTCTTTCCATTTGATTCTGGTTCACGCTCCTTATCCAAGAAACTTCTTCAGCACAGATATAAACACTTCTATATCAAGCGGCTTTGCAATATGGGCATTCATGCCATGCTTGATGGCAGCTTCCCTGTCCTCCTCCAGTGCATTGGCTGTCATCGCGATAATCGGCATCTCTGCAACAT
>CANOLA010000044.1 GCA_947566705.1 uncultured Lachnospiraceae bacterium
AAACCGTTTTGAAACATATACTATTGCGGGCGATGCGGGTTCCGGTATGATTTGCTTAAACGGGGCTGCTGCGCGCCAGGTCGCAGTCGGTGACCATATTATTATTATGGCGTATGCCCAGATGACGCAGGAGGAGGCAAAGGAGCATCATCCGAAAGTCGTTTTTGTGGATGATCAAAATCAGACTGTGCGGGTGACGAATTATGAGAAGCATGGAAAGCTGACGGAGGATTTTGCGGGGTGACAGTTTCCAAAAGCAGTCCTATGAAAAGATTTTAATTCGGATGAAACCGACTCGGTTTTGGCCGAATTAAAATTGACATACAGCAGTTTCCAGTTTATAATTATGAAAAAACCAGTGATGGAGATGCCGGGATGTTTTATGGAAGAGAGAAGCAGAAAAAACAAATTCATAATATTCTTAAAAAGAATTCCCAGATGGTGGCTCTTATATACGGAAGAAGACGGATTGGAAAAAGTGAGCTGATTAAGCAGTGTCTTTTTGAATCCGCCGCAGAGAGTATTTACTATGAATGTAAGCAGACTACAGAGACGAATAATGTTGAAAGCGTTTCGGAGCTGCTTTCTGAAAAACTGGGATTTTCCGGACTGGGATTTTCCGGAATTGAAGCTGTTTTGAAATTTGCCTTTGAGCAGGCAAAAGAAAAAAACCTGATACTGGTACTTGATGAATATCCGTATCTCCGTGAGTGTGTTAAGGGACTGGACAGTATCCTGCAGTCCCTGATTGATGGTTATAGGAACCGATCAAAATTAAAACTGATAGTCTGCGGCTCTTATGTAGAAACCATGCGGGCATTACTGGGCGGACAGAATCCGCTGTATGGAAGGGTGGATCTTACCATCGAGTTAAAAGCCATGGACTATTATGAATCCGCACTGTTCTATCGCTCTTTTTCTGATGAGGATAAGGTAAGGTTATACAGTGTGTTTGGCGGTGTGCCATATTATAACCGCTTAATTGACAATTCAAAAACTGTCAGGGAAAATATCATTGACCTCATTGCTTCGCCGGATGCACGTCTGGAGAATGAGGTTTCCATTTATCTTAATTCAGAAATTTCAAAAATTAATAATGCCAATGCAGTTTTTGAGACGCTGGCAAAAGGTTTTTCCAAATATAAGGATATTCTGGACCATTCCCATGTTTCCAGTGCGCCGACACTGGTTGATGTGCTGGATAAGCTGATGCGCATGGACATTGTAAAAAAGGAATCGCCAATCAATGATGAAAATAACAAGCGGAAAGCGGGCTATTATATTTGTGATAATTTATCCTTGTTTTATTATAAATATATTTACCGGAACGCTTCGCGTATGCAGGTGATGAATCCTGATGTGTTTTATGACAGGTATATAGAAGAAGATTTTGAAACACAGCATGTTCCCGGAATTTTCGAAGATATCTGCCGCCAGTATCTGATTCGCCTAAATCAGGCAGGAGAAATACCGGAGCCGTTTGATAAAATCGGAAAGTATTATTATAATAATGCAGGGAACAAAACTAACGGTGAATTTGATATTGTGACACATGATAATAACGGTTATATATTTTATGAGGCTAAGTTCAGGAAGAAACCGTTAGATGAAAAAATGATGGAGCAGGAAATCACTCAGGTAAATGAAGCCGGACTCTCCTGCTATAAATACGGTTTTTTCTCCAGGGCGGGATTTTCCGCCCCGTTACAGGAAAATGTGATGGGGATTGAGTTGAGGGAAATTTATGACTGATATCCTTTAATCCCGTTCTGTTTCCAGTTTGTCCAGGTAATACTGGATTGTATCATCCTTGGGATATTCCGTATCCGCAATAGAGGTCTTTTTTCCTAAAAGGCTGTTCAGGTAATTTTCGCATTCATCATAGGCTTTTAAACCGATATAACACTGGTAATAACGGTAGTGTAGTGATGAATCGGATGCGCCCTGGGATTTTAAATCGTCACAGATAGTCAGCGCAGAATAATAATGTTCCTGTTCGATTAGACTGTCTATGCTCTCATATTGCTTGATATAGGTATTACAGTCGGCAAGACATTTTTGATATTCTTCTGCCGAAGTAGTAAGGGACTCCTCTGGAATCGATGTTAAAAGCTTATAAAAGACAAAATAAAAGGGTGAAGAAGACATATTCTGTACATGTAAACGGTTGTAAATTGTGTCTGTCAGTACAGAAACTGCTTCATCATATTTCCCGGCGGCGATATACATTTCTGCATATGTATGATATAAAGGTATAGCATCCGGAGTTTTTGCAATTGCATCATCCAGAATTTGTTTTGCTTTTTCATAATCCCCATTTTCAATAGCATGTTCCGCCATCGGGATAGGATCTTTTTGATATTCTTTTTCTGAGCGAAGGGTATATACAGCAGAAGCGACTTGATTCAATTTGATTGCTAGTCCGTAACATATAAAATATGCTGTGTACATACAAAAAAGTGTGATCCGGGTAATATATAATATTTTTTTGATTAAATATTTCCGATGGCTTTTTGCGATTTCTGGCAGGCATTTTTGCAAACAAAAAGAATCCCGTGCCACAGGTTCCTTTTGCATACGCCGGATTGCCGGATAGCTTGTGTGTTTGAGTTTTTCATATTCCTGCTGTTTTTTAATAATAGCTGTAATCTGTCTGTCCATATTTCTGCTCCGGTTTTTTACATGCTTTCAAGGAAAGAAAATCCATAAAATAAGAATTGCCGTATAAAGACAGAAAGTCATAATCTGCATTGGCAGACGGGAGCTTTTTTGTCCCGGCATATAGGATAAAATTCGGTATATCATATTGGCGGAATTACGGTACTGGTATAAAATTTCTTTCTGCAGTTTTGGAATATTATGATACCGTTTTTCATAGCCCGCCGTACAGCGTCTGGTAATATAATAAGTCCTCCGGCTGATTCGTTTTTTGGACTGTTTCATGTCAGTTTCCTTGGGTGATTTTCCAGTTACCATATAGTGGAGAATGCACCCGATGGAATAGATATCCACGCGGTCTGTGGGATATCTGAAATCCAGAATTTCCGGTGCGGCAAAAGGCTTCGTTCCCATCACGGCTGTGACTTCATGGTCGCTGTTTTTCTTCTCTTTCGTAATTCCAAAATCAATTAATTTTAAGGATATTTTTCCGGAAGTATTAGGAAGCGGGGAGCAAAATTCCTCCCAGTGGCAGGCGTCTGTCAGTAAAATGTTCTGCGGGGCAATATCCCCATGGGTTAAATTGAGTTTTTGAAGAGCTTTGACGCCTTCGCACAATTGCCATAGCAGAATAAGAGCATCCGTTTCCGTAAAACATCCGAAATGTGTGATATATTCTTCCAGGTTCAGGGAGCGGTTTTCCCAGTTTAGGGATTCCGGGGTTTTGACAAATTCATGGACTGAAATATAATGTCCTTCTTTTTCGAGTACACCATAAATGGTCTCCAGATATGGATTCCAGCCAGAGCTGATTTGTGAATAGGTTGCTGCCTGCTGGAAGGATAATTCCTTTATTATCACGCTGCCGCTTTCGGGGTCATTTTGAAATTCCTTTTTAATATCTGTCAGATAAACGTCATATCCGTTGCCGTCGGCTTTTTCGGAGGAGGAAATCCGGTTAAAATTCTTATCAAAGTCAAAGTATTTTTTAAATTCGTCTTGGAAAAAATCGATGGTTTTCTCTTTTGCCATAAATTGCGGTCTCTTTCTCTGTTATTTATTGGGTATAATGGGTTCAAAATTTTTTTGCCGCAGAATCACATCAATATCATCAAGAGATTTGCCATTACGAATTCCAATTATAATCTGATAATCCCTTCTATTGCGGGCATAGAGCGGAGATATGCCAAACCTTGAAAGCATAGACTGTATCGACTCAAGATCGTATTTCAGATTAATTAAAACAGCCAGCAATTTGTTACGTCCCAGATTTTTCCCGTTGTTGAAAAAATCACTGAGGTGGGAGGGATTGATGCTACATTCAATGGCAAACTTGCTCATGCTGTCATAATCTGTATCTGCGTTAATCTTTTCACGTATCTCCTGCCGGACGGTATTTTCATCAATGAAATCCACGTTGTTTTCATTGACGGTGCCTTTTTTAATCTCTTTTAATATTTCATCTGTCTGTGCGCCCATAATTTCTCCTTTTTGAAAATGCCAGGTCAGGTATTTGAAATTTGTAATTTATAACAGAGTGTGGTTCTGTTTCAAAAAGCTGTCCGTGTAATCGGTTGCAGTTTTTTCAACATAATCAGAATCATATTTTTGTCATTTGTAGTTTAGCATGTCTGAGGAAGGTTTGCAAGATTATCTGAAACAATAGTCTTATTATGAGAACACTTTGGCAGGAGAGGGGAGGTATGGCATTCACTGGGAGTTAATGATAAATTTTTAGGATGTGGTACACTGGAAAATAATCCCAGAAATGAAAAGGGAATTTACGGAAACAATAGGCTGATTGGAGGGAAAAGGTTATGAAGACAGGTGTTGCGGTAGTCATTTTAATTGTATCGATTTTTTTAGCGTCAAAGGTACTGAAGGTAATTAATAGGGGAACGATTGGGACTACGCAAGGTTATATAGTAAGAGCTTTTACGGTCTGGGTGATAATTTGGTTTCTTTTGACAAGTTTAACAAGTCAGCTTTGGAAGGAGGACGAAGAAGAAGCCGCACAAAATCAAGAATCTGTTATTGCAGATGCTGATGACCAGACGGACGCAGACAAGAATTTTGCGGTAGGAGACTATTTTGGGGAAGAGGAATTGCAAGACAGAGATGGGCAAACGGATATCGAATATATTTTTCCGGATAGTGACAGCCGTTATTTGGAAGAAGATGATTTAGAAGGGATGGACAAGGAATTGCTGCGAATTGCCCGTAATGAAATAGTTGCCCGTCACGGCAGACGGTTTGATAGTGAGGATTTGCAGTATTACTTTGATTCGCTTGACTGGTACGATGGTATTATTGAGCCGGAAGAGTTTGACGAAAGTGTTTTGAATGAGTATGAGAAAGCAAATATGAAATTTATTAAAAAATATGAATAAGCAAAGTGAGGGTTAAAAACATGAATTATAGGAACGAGAAACATACTTTTGAAATACTGTCAGGGATATTTTTTTTGATTCTTGTTTTCATGCCGGTCAGAGCACAGGCCGCTGAGAAGATTACAGGTGGTGCAACGCAGGAAACAGCAGTGGAAATCTCACTGGACAAAGATTATGAGGCAGAGATTTCGCTGGAAGAACAAAACGGCGTATATTATTTTGGTGAAGCATGGTATAAAGTTAGAATTCCTGAGTATGCGCATTATGTAGGACTTGCAACGGAGAATGCTGAGGCGGCGGAGGGAACACTTTATTCCATCTGTAATGATGAATATGATTTAAAGGATATTTATTATGATTCATACGAATCAGTGGCTTCAGCACTGGATGGTAGGTATCGGGTGGCATATTATTATCTGGATAATGAGGAAACATACTGCTATATACATGCATGGTCATATTCACCGGCAGGCAGTTCTTTTCGTGTAGTTGCAGGCATTCATCCGTTGGAAGAAGAAAATGTTTCTTTACAGCTTAATCAGGAATACAATGAAAAATTTTATTTTTATTCCAGCAGTAACAGTGAAATATGTACTTCAACATACAGTTTTGTGGCACCGTATACAGGGAAGTACCGTATTATCTGTAACAGTAAAAACGGGGATGCAAATTGTGAACTTGTTTACTATACCGGACAGCAGGCTGGAAATGTTTACTGTGAAAAGAACCGGAGTACGAGTAAAATTGTAAAACTTAAAGAAGGCATTAAATATCTGGTTTGTTTTTCCGGACGTAAAATAAACAGTGCGAAGCCTGCAGAAGCGTCATTTTATATATCCAGCGCACCTGTAGAGGCGATTAATCTGGAAAAAACAAAAATCACACTAAATAAAGCTGAGCAGTATCAGATTAATCCACAGGTTGTGCCCGAAAAAGCAGTTAACCCAAAAGTAACTTATTATACATCAAATAGTAAAGTTGCAAAGGTTTCAAAAAATGGCTGTATCACAGCCGTTAGCGGTGGTAAAGCAGTGATTACGGTAGATTCCACTGATGGAAGCGGGGTGCAGGCAACTATTCAGGTGACAGTGAAACCGAAAAAGGTTACCAGACTGGATTTAAATATTTCAAAACTGGTTTTAAGCAAGAAAACCCAAAAAATACCGGTGATAAAAGCAAAGACATATCCGTCAGATGCAGATAACGGAACAGTAACTTTTAAAAGCAGCAACAGTAAAATTGTTGCAGTGGATAAGAAAACAGGACGGCTTTATCCTAAAAAGGCGGGAACAGTTATAATTACTTGTGTAACGAATGATGGTTCAAAGTTAAAGAAAACCTGCAAGGTTATTGTAAAGAAGTCATATTTCAAGTAGCAGACAGATGGAGGGAATAATTATGTATTGTATTCAGTGCGGAACACAACTGGCAGAAGGAGCAAAGTTTTGTCATGTTTGTGGACAACAAGTGAATAATATCAGTAGCCAGAGCGTGGAAACACTGACAAAAGACGTTGTTATACAGCCGGAAGAGGAAAATACAATATGTGAAATATTTGATCGTTATTTCGATTCCAGCAGCCCTTATGGAGAGAACCTGTATTTGGCGGATGATATGGAGGATGATGAAATTGAAAGTTTTCAGTCGGATTTGGGAGAAGAAAAGTTTTTAATGTTATTTCTTTATTATGATGAAACAAATTATGGACTTATAGTTACGGATAAAGAAATAATTATAAGGGGACGGCAGAAAACAGAAACTTTTCCATTAAACAAATTGAAAGCGGCTTTTTCTGGCAAAGAAATACTGGCAGATGTGATGTATTTGGTTACCATAAATGATGTGCGCAGTATGCCCATATATTTGACGGGAATGAAGGATGTAAAAAGATTTCAGGCAGAATTCATGCATTTTATTGAAGAGGTAAATTTATATTTTTATCCACAAAATCAGCGGAAGCCTGAGACACAAGATGTGGATATAGGGAAAATATGTCTTGAAAATGATTTCGATTCCCTTTATTTTGAGTCTGGTAATCCGTTGGATGCAATGCATTCTAAAAAGTATTATAAAGCTGTAACTAATTTTGCCATACAAAGCAGCGAACATGTTTATGCTATATATGACAGTACTGTTATGGGAAATTGTAAAATAGGGTTTGCACTTTGTTCATCAGGGATATATGGACGGGACAGTGATAAGAGGATGGTTTATATCCCATGGGAGGCTTTTAAAGGAATAGAATATCGAAAAACTCTTGTGGAATTTAAAATCGGGAAACATGGTTTTAATGTGGTGGAAGCGAAACAAATGCTTAAACTTTTGGATGCAATTAAGCTGCAGTTGTAAAAAGGGTTTTAGAATAGCAGTTTGATTTAGTAGGGCGTATCCGTATTCTCAAAAAAATCCTCAATCGGTTTGCCCAGCACTTTTGACAAACCGTACAATTCCATATCGGTTACAGTTCTGCTTCCGTCCTCAATGCGGGAGATAGAGCCGCGGCAGATGTAGACGGCTTCCGTTTCCAGACGATTGGAAAGAGCCTGCTGACTCAGTTTCTGCTCTTGGCGGAACTGTTTCAGCCGGGAACCGATCATGTTGCATTTTTGGGTTGTGGTTGCGGTTAGTCGTTTCATGGAAATAAGCGGTGCTCCTTTAATTTTGGCGTAAGTATCGGTTGGGGAAAACCTTTACCATTTAGTATAGGATAGCTTTTATGGTAATATAGAAAATGTAGAAAACTGTCTTATAATAAGACAAATAAAAACACGTAGAGATTAGCAAAATTTTGATGGCTGGGGGAAGACATTCTCCCGGTTTAATGGTTATGTAAAAATAATGCTTGATGTAGGGTGATCTTTATGGTAATATAAAAATATTAAAATATCCTATAATAAGACAAAAAGTAGAAACTACGAAAAGAAAAGGAACAGATGTTGGAGAGAAAAGGATTTTGGGCTAATCCATTTAAGAGGGATGTACGGTCGTTTCATGAATGCCCGTTTTGTCAGGTAAAGCTGGATAAAATTAAAGTGGAGAAGTGTATGGGTTTGACTGTTCGAACGATTTACCGGTGCAGGAAATGTGGGAAGGAATTTAAGATTAATAGCAGGAATTTTATACAAGACTGATAAGGACGGAAACAACGAGGAAAAAGATAATTATACAAAACATTGGTAAGAGTTGCAGTTTAATTTGCATGATTAAGGTATTCAGATGGTGTTTTTTAGAAAAAGCTATGGAAGCATCTGTGGCTGGCGCAATACTTACAGTATATTTCATCAGCTGTAAATATAATTAAAAGCAGAAAATAAAACGTGAAAAGGAGAAGATTAGAATGAAAAAAGAAGAAAAGGAGCTGTACATAGCAAAATCCGGCAATATAGCGGAAACAATAAGGGGAATTTTAGAAAGGGAAAGCGGTGATGTGTTTACGGATAGCTTGAGAGCAGAATTAAAGAAAATTCAATTAGAAGCGCAAACTGTTCACGATAAGCTGAAAAATGATGAGTTCGAAATTGCAATTGTCGGTCTTGAGAAAGCGGGCAAAAGCTCTTTTTCAAATGCTTTGATTGAAAAAAATCTATTACCCACAGATGATCAGAGATGTACTTATACCGCGACCTGTATCAGATACAATGAAAGGGACAGCGCAACGATTACGTTTTATGATGAAAATAGATTTGAAAAGGATTTTAAAGAAAAGCTGGAAAAATTAGGAATTAAAAATGCGGAAAGCTATTCTTATCATGCATTGACTCTTGAAAAATATGAAGATTTATATGATAACCGCAGTGAAAACGGAAATAAATATGATGAAACATTGAATGAAGACATACGGAATATTCTTAATTATAAAGGAGAAATTTCCCGGTATTTGGGGAAAAGTCCCAGAAATTACAGAGAAGATGAGCTGAAACAGGAAGAGTTTCAGGGATTTATTAAAGATCCAAGGAAAGCGATTGCGGTAGAAGAGGTGGTTATTCATTCTAAAGTATTGAGCGGAATGCGCAATGCGGTTATTTATGATGTTCCGGGATTTAATTCTCCTACAGAACTGCATAAGATTCAGACTTTGGACAAAATGAGAAGCGCAGATGCGATTATCATGGTAGCAAAAGGAGATGAGCCAAGTCTTACGGGCGATGTGCTTAAGATCTTCCGGCAGTCGGATGATGACGGAACAGAACTAAAGGATAAGCTGTTTGTATTTGCAAACAAGTCAGACAGGGCAACTGATTTTCAGAAAAATAAAGAAATCACATATGAACAATGGATTGAGAAATATAAGTACATTAAAGAAAAAGAGAGAATTGTGTTTGGCTCTGCGAACGCGTATTTACAGGAATGCGGTGAGCTGGAAGGAAATGACTATGTTCGGGCGGTGAGAGAGAAGAAGCTTCCGTGGGGGGACGGCATTGTCCAAATAAAAGAAATTTTGAAATCTTATAATGAAACACAGCGGTTTGAAGTCTTAAAACGCCGGATTAACAAATTAAGTGAAAATTTAAAAGATAAACTTAAAGGAGAGGGGAGTGAATTTGGTAAAACGGAAAATGACGGGCAGGAAAATGGAAAGTTGGCAATGAAGCTCCTTTCGGAGGCACGGAGTAATATTCCTAAGATGTTGGAAAACTATAATGAAGAAATCAAAACTCATATGCAGTCGAAGCCGCTTTCGCAAGACATTCACGAAAAAATAGATTGTGTTGTGTCAGTAGAAAGATTTCAGATTACGGAAACGGAAATAGAAGAAATGCATAAAAAGCATGCGGGAGTCGATAAGGCGGAGCAGACAGGCAGAGTAGAAAATGATATACGCGAAAGCCGTTTTCACAAGATGTATGATATATTTAGCAAAGAAGTTGTCGATATGACATTAGAGAAGCATAAAAAATGCGAGGAAGAAATTATTGATAGGTGCCTGGATGCAATCGGAATGAAGCGGAATACGGAGACATCATTAACAGTGAAAAAAAAGCTGAAAGCTTTGTTTGAAGACATCGGTATTATTGGACAAGGCGAAGGAAATTACTATCAAAGCCTTGTGGAACGTTACTCACAGGATATTTATGAAATATTAATTTATGCGCCATATACTGCGGAAAGAATTGGCAAGTTTTATGAAAACCAAAATAATTTCTACAGCTTAGCCGTTTTTTATAAAGAAAACGAAGATGATCCGGATATCGCAAATAGTAATGAGCGGATAAAGGATCTGCCAATGTGCAGAAAATTACTGTTTCATATGAAAAAGGAAGAGCAGAATACAAAAAAAGCATATGAAAAAGTAAAAGAGCTTTTTGCTGAGAACAGCAAAGAACTATTGGAACTGGTAATCAGACTTGGCAAAGTGGCACCTTCTAAAGTACTCAATATTGTATCGGAAATTTGTTCGGAACTATGCGAGGACCAGGATATGGATGAACGAGCGCGTGCCACTGAGGCAAAAATGCAATTAGACATGCGGTTAAGGCAGCAGGAAAACGATACAAGTATATATTCCGCAGATATAACGGAAGAAAATTTCAAAGAACAATATGGGAGATTTCATGGAGAAAGAACGATAAACTATGACAGTATCAGGCAGGATTTTTCAGAGGACGTGGAAACACTGCATAATATTCTGCAAAATGCATTTGTGAATGCCATTGCTGTTGAGAAGCCTTTTGTAGCAAGGGAAAAGAAAATTATTGACGATATTAAAGCCCTTATTACAGATGGTGCAGATGATACATTTATCAACTTTCTCTCCGATAATATGTGGCTTATTAAATCGGAAGAATGCAGCCGGATTAAGGAGAAAGAGGGGAAAAGCAGGATGATAAAAGCTTTCTATCAGGAAATCAGTGAGCTTGTGGCACAGATTGACCAGGTGTCCTGAGTATCGAAAAACTACAGCAAACAGACTATACATGGGGGAAGAAAATGAAATACATATACTTAAGCGGCGAGAATATCGATTCGGATGCGGAGAAAATCAAAAAAAGCATAGCAGAGGATGTAAACAGTGTGTTTATATATACACATAAAAAAACAGAATTGCATGTTTATATTGATGAACTGGATAAGTATTTATCGGAAAGCGATCAGTTTAAACTCAGGATTTGTTATGAGAGGGAGAATTTGAATTTAAGCTATTGCTGTGCGCAGAATCCCGATTATCAGACTGTTTCGTCCATGAGTCGGCTGGTCGGGCTGTTGGATGAGAGCGGCTACTGCCGCATAGTGGTAAATGACGACAAGAGAAGTACGCTGGCGGAGATTGTGCAGCAGCTTATTTACATCAGTTATCCTCTTACAAAAGTAGAAATTATGTTGAAGAAAGAGGAGAAGGATTATAAACGTGCAGAGCGTTTTATGCAGGATATTGACAGACTGGATAAAACGCTGGACGACGCTTTATACGGGCTGCATAATATTACGGTCAATGCCTCCGGCAGGGCTTTTAAAGAAAGCAAGGAAGCACTCAGCAATGTGATTGCGGTCTGCGACGAGGTAAAAGAGAATATCGATAAGGTAAAGAGCAGGGAATTAAAAATTGCAATTGCGGCATCAAAAAAGACAGGAAAGAGTGTCATAGTCAACAGTATGATTGGTGAAGAACTCGCGCCTACAAGCTTGGAGATGGCTACACCCAATACTTGTATATACACGAGAAGCGCTGATGATAAATACCATTTGGAGTATAAAGGAGAAAAGCTGGAATTTGATTCTTCTGAGGACATCTATAAGAAAATTGATGATGAATTTAAAAAAGCGCAGGAAGATTCTAAAAACGGATTTGCCATACCGGATATGAATATAGAATATGTAAGTTCTAAAAATAATTTTGAGGCATATACTATTTATGATACACCCGGTCCGGATGCCGCAGGAACCACGCATGGCGAAAAGGCAAAAGAAGCAATGCAGCAGTGCGATGTTGCGGTATTTGCGATCGATTATACGAAATATCTAACAAGGGATGAAGAAGAATACTTAAGGGACATTAAAAAATTATTTAATGACCAAATGAAGTTTGATTCCCTGATTTTTACAATTAATAAAATTGACGCGAGATATCAGGATGCCAACACTTGCAAATCTGTAATAAAGTCTATTGATTTTATCAGGAGTAGACTAAAGAAGATTGATACTTGTTATAGTGACTGTGCTATTTTTGCAACATCAGCGCTTCAATATTTTAATGCCTTGGAGGCAGAAAAAGAGTGCGGTGATGATTTGCGGCAGTCAACTGACTTATATGATGACTTGCGTCCATTGAAAAAGAAATATGGAAAGGTAAGGGCGCAGCTTGGATTTCTTGACGCGCAGGTTGGCTATATGGATTCTGAGAGCGGAGTGCAGAATATTACATTGGAGCTTTTGAAGCATTATAGCGGAATGCCTGACCTTCTGAATTATGTAGCATATATTGCAAAAACAAAAGCGCGCAATGAGCTGGTGAATGCGATTGCGTATAAGATTGATTTGGAACAAGCAAAAATTGAGGGAATTATCAGCAGGATTGACAATTTGAGAAAGCTGATGGATGCTGATGAGGAGCAGATTCATAAAATTACAGAGATATTTCATGAACTGGAGAAAAACGCGGAAGGGATTTTGAACGATCGGATTACGGAATCGGATATCCGTAAATTGGAATCATCAGATAAAGAAGAAGTTATAAAAATGTATCAGGATTATATGGAAAAAAAACGCGGATCATTTAATTTTCAGGGCGTTATAGAAATGGCAGAGAAGACAATTGAGGAAGCGTTTGGTGCTGAGACTAATATAGAAAAACAGAATAATGTATATGACAAGTTTTATGATTCTGTCAGGGAAGAATTCTGGAAAAAGTTTCAGAATGAAAAAAATAAAAAAACGGTTTTATATGAGGATGACTTGTTTTTAAATCCAAAGACAATCGCCGGAATTGCAGATACAATAAGAAAAAAAATAAGGGATCGCCAAAAAGGAGAAGCGGCTGCGGGCTCGTTAAAAAATCTTAGCTCCGTTTGCGAATTGATATTAAATAATAGAGCTCAAGAACTTCAGACCAGCATTGACGAGACGAAGCAGAAGCTGCAAAAATTGGAGTGTGACTATGATATGCCTGCAATTCCAAAATTTGATGCGGCTATGAATGACATGGTCACTTGGGAGCATGCTGATATATTCGCTGCTAAAGTTGAGGACGTTGTCCCAAAATTAGAGAGCATCTATAAAAAGTCCAATATATTCACAAGATTTCGTGAAAATTGGAATAATCCAGATATGATTGGAAAGGAGAAGCGGGAAGCAAAGGACATTAGCAAAAAAATTTTTGAAGAACAATTGGAGAAGAATGCACATAAAGCCATACAAGACCTTGCAGTTAAAGATATTAAAATGGGAAGTCTTGTCAAAAAGGATGGGAAGCAGCTGGCAAAAGATGTGAAACAAAATATGTCTGGTATGATAGAGCATTTCAATCAGGCAAATAAGCGCTATATGGATGAGATAAAACGCTTTACTGGTATGGTGGATGACAGAGAAAAATATAAAGAAGATATGGAAAGACTGCAAGAGGAAGCGGCGTTTATCCATGAGATAGCAGATCATACAAAGGCATTTATCGGTGTTTGGAAAGAGATTGTAGATCCATTAGAATTGGCTGAGCAGGAAGCAGAAAGAAAGGAATGAATGCATGAGTGTTTTTTCAGCAACGGAGATAGTACCTATTATGTATCATTGTGGAGACAAGGTGAAAAATTTATCAAAATTTCTTTTTGATGACAGACAGGAGGAGATGAAAAAAAAGTATAGGGAGGATTGTGATAAGTATAACGGTGATGCGATTAATGAAGCGATTGAGGATGCATTTTGCAGACTGCTGCATTCTCCGTCGTTAATGAAAGGATTGAGAGAGTTTGTTAGAAAATTTCCAGAACTGGATATTGATGCGGACGCTGAAATTTTTGAAAAAAATATTATCCGCAAGCTCGCCCGGCATTCCGATGAAATGCTGCGTATTATTGATAAAAATAGTTGAGAAAATTGTAGAGCGGGATCAGAAAAAAAGGAGGAAGGAGTGGGAAAAGATGTTTGATGTCGGAATAATTTTAATAGTTGTGGTACTGGTTCTGATTATGGTGGTGATATTATTTTGCATAAAAAAGCCATCAGCTCACTCAGGAATTTCCAATCAGCAAAAAAGAAGCTTCACGGAAGAGGACAGACAGGCAGTTTTGCTGATACGGGAATTGGGCGATATTATTGATGCCGTTGAAAAAAAGTTATGAATGTACTTTATGGCAAAAATGCATAGAGAGCAGTGCGTACTATGCATTTTTGTTATTTATGCTGTCTTGCTTTTAAGTTCCGCAACCTCTTTTTCAAGTATCTGCACTTTTGTAACAAGATAATTTAATTTTACTTCATAAGCAAGGTTTTTATCAGCTGCTGGTATAGCCTGGTTAAGCTTGTTTGTCAGTTCAATATAGTTTTCAGCTAAAAGCTGAATATTTTTGTCAGTACCATTTTCAAGGTGCAATTCAATATTTGTTGTACGCTGCTTTACTTCCTGCATGTCTGATTCAATAGTGTTTACTTTTTCATCAAGGCCATTTACTTTTTCAAGGATCAAATCGAGCTTTTCACTGTCTGTCATATTATCACCGCCTTTGTTTGTTTTGATGAATGTGTGCCACTGGAATTGTTATGCATATAGTATATCACATCCCGGGTGTAAAGTCTATTCAATTATGATTTGGGTTTTTACATTAAAGCATTTGTCTGAAATCAGGCTTATTAATTTATAAGTGGGGCGGCCTTTTCCCAGAACGAAAGGAATTATTTTAGCCGGACAATAAGGACTCATCCACATAATTGTCTGAATGCTGCAAGACATAGTCTGTTTTTTTGCGGAATCTGGATTGTTTCTGAAATTCTTTTTTGAATTCCAGATATTCGTCCAATATTTCCTCGCTGTAGGTGTTACAGATATTGCGGACAAGTATGTCTGCAAGGCGGAGTTTTTCCTCCTTGTCACTGAGGGGGAAAATAAATTTGCTTGTGGTACAGTAAACCGTAATAAATAAATTCCCTTTTTCTTCCCCGTACTGTTTAATAATATCTTCAAATGAGGTTCTGGGTTCATTCATTCTGCCCACATACTGGAAACCGGAGTATTCCAGAACAGACAGGAAAAAACGGTATGATAAAATACACTGCTTATATCCATCATTTTCCGCCTGATATGCAGGATAAAACTTTTCCCGGAACATGAGTTTAATCTGGGAGGATTTTGGATCAGGCGCCCAGTGGTCTTCATAGGCTGCCTGCAGATCGCCAGTCAGTCCTGTGATTCCCATCATAAAATCACAGACGGACATAAGTACGGCACTCAGGTCGTAATATTCACACTCCAGTTGTTCACATGTCCTGCCCCCGTTTCGGAAGGTTGTTGCTTCATAAAGATAAGTTTCCAGAATGGCGTCCATAACATCCCTGTCAAAGCGGCTGTCCATACTTTCAGCGGCACTGGTACATGGATTGATGTTTTTCTCCAGTTCATCAACTGGTATTCCCATATCTTCTGCGATAACCGCTTTTATGATATCTTCACGGGTTGTATATCCTGCATCAAAAAGCCGCCGAATGCGTTTATTTTCCCCTTCTGTCAGTTCTCGGAACTTAATTTTAAACCGTTTTTCTGCCCAGTACGTTTCCGCAAGGCAGTAATCATCCGTAATCTCAATTTTTGAAAACATGGATTTGGCAGAATACAGTACATCCAGCAAAGCCTTAAATTCACTTTTTCCATCTTCAAATAGTTCCCCGTCCAGTGGGAAATATACTTTGCAGAAATCATTAAATTCCAGACCGTCAAAGCTGAGTCCAAAAGTTTCACTCTTCCCATCGTTGAAATCGATCAGCAGGCTCTGGTTTTCATCATCAATGGTACATACCCAGTTTTTGGCAGGTCCCTTTTTCTTAACAGCCTTCTGGATTTTTGCAAACACATCTGCAGGAGTTTTTGTTCTCTTTAATTTTCCTTTATAAAATATGGTATCAGACATTTCATTCTCCTTTTGTCATTTAAGTAAATCTGCTTCTTTGATTAGTACTTTTGTGGGTTTTTGTCCGCTTTTAATAGTGAAAATTCTGGAAAAAGTCATCCTCTGCCCAGAACCGCCGCATAATGTACCTTCTCCTTTTTCACTTTCACCACAATATCCAGAAAATCCCCTTCACAAAAATTCCGTGAAGGAAAATCCAGACTGTCAAGTTTAATTTTTTCCATGCAAAATATCTCCTGCATAAAATCATAATAATGGATTGTCAGATTCTGTCCCCTGTAATTAAACACTTTACTGACATATGCCTTTTCCACAGTCAGCCCTTCTTCCCGGACGCCCCATCCGGTTTCTGAGTGCATTCTTATTTTATCAATACCAAACATAAGTGCAATAACCGCGGTAAATACAGCCAGTGTTATAAGAAAAATAATGCCGGAACCGGATTTCTGTTCCGCCGGAGTTTTCATAAAGCTGTAGACAAGCGCCAGTAAAATAATAATATAAATAATTCCTGTTTTCTTAATGGATTTCAGCCAGAGCTTTTTTCTTACATCTTTTCCAGCAGGTCTGCGGTTCTGGGGGCTGCGCAGAATCATTCTGATATCTTCTGTAAGTGTTTCACCGTGTGCACGGTTTCCGGCTGCAGTGTCTGATAAATTCATTTGTAAGTTCTCCGTTCATTTTTCTGTTACTGCCAATATACTATGACGTCAGTTTTTGACTGGCGTTGCTTTTCCGTGAAGTATAACGGGCATGTTCCAATTATTCTACCATATACCATTTATATCAGCAAGGAATTAAGCCTTTGTGTTTTACAAATTTTTTCGGAAAGTATTGTTGTATCTGAAGAAAGCGTTTATACTAAATGGAGAAAAGAATATATGGAAGAGGGCCGTATTCTTTCAGCATTTATTCAAACGTTGTGGAGGTACATGATGGGAATTTATCTGAATCCGGGACCTGACAAATTTGAAAGGGCAGTCAGTTCCGAAATATATGTTGATAAAACAGGGCTAATTGCAGAAACCAACAAGGTTCTTGGCACGGAGCAGTGTTATGTCTGTATCAGCAGACCGAGGAGATTCGGAAAGTCCATGGCAGCGAATATGCTTACTGCCTACTATGAAAAGGGATACGATTCCTCGGAGCTTTTTGCCCCTTATAAAATTGCCCGGAGCGCTGATTATAAAAAATACCAGAATCGGTTTCCGGTTATCGCATTAAATATGCAAAATGCTGTGAGCAGGACAAAAACCGTGGAATCCATGCTGGCATATATCCAGAAGGAGGTAATCTGTGACCTGCAGGAGGCTTATCCGGAGTTTGTTTTATTAAATGATTCCCTGTTAAGCGCTGCCCTGGAACGGCTGTACAGTAGGACAAAAGAAAAATTTATTTTTATAATTGATGAATGGGACTGTATTTTTCGGGACAGGAGGATAGCAGACGAGGAACAGGAGAAGTATCTGGATTTTTTAAGGGATCTTTTGAAAGATAATGGATATACTGCACTTGCATATATGACGGGGATCTTACCCGTAAAAAAATATGGAACACATTCAGCATTAAATATGTTTGAAGAGTATTCCATGACTCTGCCGCTGCAGTTTGCTGAGTATGCTGGTTTTACAGAACAGGAAGTACATTCCCTTTGTGATTCCTATGGAATTGATTTTGGAAAGATGGAACAGTGGTATGACGGGTATACACTGGGAAACATTCCCCACATATATAATCCCCGTTCGGTGACAGCGGCAGTGCTTTCTGGAAGTTTTGAAAGCTACTGGACAAAGACGGAAACTTATGAAGCGCTCAAGATATATATTGAAATGAATTTCGACGGCTTGAAGGATGCTGTTATTCGTATGCTTGCGGGCGAACAGGTGACAGTCAATCCGGCGAAATTCCAGAATGATATGAAAACCTTCCGGACAAAAGATGATGTTCTGACTCTTCTGGTGCATTTGGGATATCTTGCATACAGAAAGGAGACTTCCAGGGTTTATATTCCAAATGGCGAAATACAGGGTGAATTTACAAATGCAGTTGAGGGTGAATACTGGAAGGAAGTGGTTCAGCTTATTCAGGGCTCGGAAGAACTTTTAAGGGCGACCTGGAACATGGATACAGCGCGTATGGAGGAAATCATTGATAAGGTTCACATGAGCCAGACTTCAATTCTGGCGTATAATGATGAAAATTCACTGGCATGTGTTATTTCACTGGCATATTATAGTGCAGTAAATTACTATACAAAAATAAGGGAACTTCCTGCAGGTCAGGGATTTGCAGATATCGTTTATATTCCTAAAAGGAACATTGATAAGCCGGCTCTTGTAATTGAATTAAAATACAACCACTCAGCAGCAGGCGCAATACAGCAGATTAAGGAAAAAAAATATGTTTCCGCTCTGCAGGGATATGACGGGGATTTGCTGCTGGCTGGAATTAATTACGATAAGAAATCCAAAAGACATCAGTGTGTGACAGAGAAATATAAATTCCCCGAATAAAAGGTCATCTCCTGCCCGAAACCGTCGCATGCCGCACCTTTCCCCTCTTCACTATCAACAAAATATCCAGAAAATCCCCTTTACAAAAATTCCGTGAAGGGGATTTCATTCTGTCAGGTATAATTTTTTCCGTGGTCTTTCCCACAGTCATAGCCATTATTGAACATCACATCATGTATCTGATATTTTTTCTGTATATCTGGTATATATTCTCAGGCCATGCAGGTACAATTGAAAAAATAAATGAGAAGCTATATTTATGGAAAATGTCAGGAGGTTAAACCAGAATGGAAGCAAACATAATACGCTTTTTGGATCAGAATGGAACATTTTTTATCGAACGGCCTGAAAATTACAGCGCCCTTTATTTTCCGGTTGCAGGGGAAAGGGGAATCAAAAGTTCACTGACGCCGAATCTGGGCGGCGACATTAAGACGGGCCAGAATGCTTTTCTGATGGAGCCGGTCAGTGTGGAAAATTTGCATAATAACCGTTCGGGAAGGAATTTCTGGTGTCATGTAAAAGGCCGCGGCGCATGGTCTGCCGTGGGAGCATCTGCGGAAGAGGAAAGTAAAAAATTCAGTGAATTTCAGGATGAAAGCGAGCTGACAGCAGGATTTATGTGGCAGACAGTCAGAAGATGCTCCAGAAAATACTGTATGGAGGCGGAGGTGACATCATTTGCGCCGCTGGAGCATAATGTGGAAATCATGCATGTGAAAATCCGCAATCTTGATAAAGAAGCACAGACGGTTACGCCTGTCGCTGCAATTCCCGTTTTTGGAAGAAGTGCGGACAATATCAGGGACCACAGGCATGTGACCTCTCTGTTACACAGGATAAAAACCACGGATTACGGAGTATATGTAAAACCGTCCCTGTCCTTTGACGAAAGGGGACACCGGAAAAATGACCTGACCTATTTCGTATGTGGAATTACCGGAGAGGGGAAAAAACCAGGGGCATTTTATCCGGTTGCGGAGGATTATATTGGGGAAGGAGGAAGCTATACACAGCCGTGGAAGGTGATGAAAAATGAGGACGGTGTTTCCACCGGAAACAGTTTTGAAGGAAAGGAAGCGCTTGGCGGCATCCGTTTCCCGGAAATTGTCCTGAAACCGGATGAAAGTGCAGAGTATACCGTTATAATGGGCGTGACAGAACAGGAGAATGAAATAGAAAACATTCTTATGGATTATGCGGATACGGAAAAAGTACTGGAAGCAAAGAAAAGGATGAATGATTACTGGCAGAATAAAGTGAATGTCAGATACTTTACCGGAAATGAAAGCTTTGATAATATGATGCGCTGGGTAAGCTTCCAGCCGATTTTAAGAAGGATTTACGGCTGCTCGTTCCTGCCGCATCATGATTACGGCAGAGGGGGAAGGGGATGGCGTGATTTATGGCAGGACTGTCTTTCCCTTCTGATTATGGATCCGGACGGTGTGCGCCGGATGATTCTGGATAATTACGGCGGTGTGCGTATTGATGGAACAAATGCAACCATCATAGGCGAACGTCAGGGGGAATTTGTGGCGGACAGAAACGGCATTGCGCGTGTCTGGATGGATCACGGAGTCTGGCCTTTTATGACAACAAAGCTGTACATAGACCAGACAGGGGATATTGAAATACTGAAAGAACCGGCAGCGTATTTTAAGGATGAGCAGGCAAAGCGCGGAACCGGTCTGGACACACAGTGGGATGTTTCCTACGGACTGAAACAGAAAAGCGGAACAGGGGAAGTGTATGAAGGAAGCATTCTCGAACACCTGCTGCTGCAGCACTTGTGTGCATTTTACGAGGTGGGTGAGCATAACCATATCAGGCTTCGCGGCGCCGACTGGAATGATGCGCTTGATATGGCGGAAGAGAGAGGGGAAAGCGTGGCGTTTACCTGCGCTTATGCAGGAAATCTCATGCAGATTGCCGAACTTTTACGGATACTGGAAGAGCGGTTTGGCTGGGAACAGGTGGAGCTGCTCGAAGAAATGCAGATTCTTTTAAAAGATGACCGCAGTTTATATGACGATATTGCGGCAAAACAGGAGCTGTTACAAAACTATCTGCTTTTGTGCATGCACCACGTCAGCGGCAAAAGGGCGGCGTTTTCCATCCGTGACCTTGCAGAAAACTTAAGGCACAAAGCGGAATGGATGATGAACCATATCCGTAAGACCGAATGGATTGGTGAAGATAAAGAAGAAGGCTGGTTTAACAGCTATTATGATAACAGCGGAAAAGCTGTTGAAGGGTATTTCCCGCAGGGCGTCAGAATGATGCTTACCGGGCAGGTGTTTGCTGTTATGAGCGGGACGGCGGAAGACGACCAGATTACAAAAATCTGCAGCAGTGCAGACCATTATCTGTACCAGAAAGAAATAGGCGGATACCGTCTGAATACAAATTTCCATGAACAGAAGTTTGACCTGGGTAGAATGTTTGGATTTGCATACGGGGAAAAAGAAAACGGGGCAGTATTTTCGCATATGACAGTCATGTATGCAAATGCCCTGTACCAGAGGGGATTTGTCAGCGAAGGTTATAAAGCACTGCAGACGCTTGCAGACACTGCGCTTGATTTTGAGGTGAGTAAGATTTACCCGGGAATTCCGGAATACTTTAATGCATCAGGCAGGGGGCTGTACCATTACCTGACGGGAGCTGCGAGCTGGTATATGCTTACCGTTGTTACGGAAGTGTTTGGCGTGCGTGGTGAAACAGGCGATCTGGTCATCTGTCCGAAACTGCTGAAAGAACAGTTTGACGGAGATGGAAATGCCAGTATCCGGCTCTGGTTTGCCCAGAAAGAATTTAAGGTAAGCTTTCATAATTCCCTGCATCTGGATTACGGGGAGTATGAGATAAAAAGCATCTGCTGCGATGGCGAAAATATTCTGGATGTATGCGGACACCAGGGATTTCTTGCAAGAAAAACCATTGCATCCCTGCCGGATGCACTGCATGAAATTAAGGTTGAGTTAGGAAGGAGATAAAGGGAAAATGAAATATGGATATTTTGATGATGAAAAACGGGAGTATGTAATCAACAGGCCGGATACGCCGGCTCCGTGGGCAAACTATCTGGGTTCCCCGGAATACGGCGCGGTGATTTCCAATAATGCAGGAGGTTACAGCTTTGCGAAATCCGGGGCAAACGGAAGGATTCTGCGTTATATTTTTAACAGCTTTGATGAGCCGGGACGTTATATTTATCTCCGGGACAACGACAGTAAGGATTACTGGTCTGCTTCCTGGCAGCCGGTTGGAAAGGATCTGGCGGATTATAAAAGTGAGTGCCGCCATGGAACAGCATATACCAGGATGGCAGCCGACTATGCAGACATCCATTCAGAAGTTTTGTACTATGTGCCGCTGGACAGGGATTATGAGGTCTGGAACCTGCGTGTAACAAATAATTCCGGGAAAACAAGGAATCTTAATATTACCGGATACGCAGAATTTACAAATAACAGCAATTATGAACAGGACCAGGTGAATCTGCAGTATTCACAGTTTATTACAAGGACGGTATTTGGCGGCAACCGCATCTGCCAGCTGATTCATGGAAATCTGGACGGACTGGAAGACGGGAAGGACGTGGATGACAAGATTGTTGTGGAACGGTTTTTCGGACTGGCGGGAGCAGAAGTATCTTCCTACTGCGGGGATAAGGAAGAGTTTCTTGGCAGGTACCACGGTTATGGAAATCCTGAGGGCGTGATACAGGGGAAACTTAATGGTGCGCTGAACTATAACGAGAACGGGTGCGGAGCCCTTACCTCCCAGATTTTACTGGAGCCAGGAGAAACAAAAGACATTGCATTCATTCTTGGAATGAAATACGATGCAGAGGCGGGACAGATACTGGACAGATACCAGGATACAGAAAAAACCTGCGCATCAGAGCTGGATGAACTGATTACTTACTGGCATGGGAAGCTTTCCCATTTTCAGGTTAAGACTCCAAGCCCGGAGTTTAATACCATGATTAATACATGGAATGCCTATAACTGTTTTATGACCTTTATCTGGTCGCGTGCCGCCTCATTTATTTACTGCGGGCTGCGCAACGGATACGGATACCGCGATACCGTGCAGGACATCCAGGGAGTAATTCATCTGGCGCCGGAAATGGCAGTGGAGAAAATCCGTTTCATGCTTTCTGCGCAGGTGGATAACGGAGGAGGTCTGCCTCTTGTAAAATTTACCCATAATGCCGGGCATGAGGATACGCCGGATGATGCATCCTATGTAAAAGAGACAGGACATCCTGCATACCGGGCGGATGATGCACTGTGGCTGTTTCCGACGGTGTACAAATACGTTTCCGAATCCGGCGACCTTTCCTTTATTGACGAGGTGATTCCGTTTGCAAACAAGGATGAAGGCACAGTGTATGAACACTTAAAGCGCGCGATTGATTTTTCCATGAACCATCTGGGAATACACGGAATGCCTGCCGGACTGTATGCCGACTGGAATGACTGTTTACGGCTGGGAAAAGAAGGGGAGTCTTCGTTTGTTGCCATGCAGTTTTACCTTGCCATGTCAATATTAAGGAAATTTGCAGAGCACAAGGACGACAGGGATTATATCAGTTATCTGGATGAAAGCCAGAAAAAGCTGGGTGAAATCATACAGAATCTCTGCTGGGATGAGGACCGTTTTATCCGCGGATTTACGGAAACGGGTGATGTAATTGGCAGACACACCGATCCGGAAGCCAATATGTGGCTGAATCCGCAGAGCTGGGCAGTAATCAGCGGCCTTGCGACAGACGAGCAGGCGGATACTGTACTGGATACGGTATATCAGAGGCTTAATACGGAATATGGTGCGGTATTAATGGATCCGCCATACCATAAGCATGCATTTGACGGCGCGCTTGCTGTTATTTACAATGCAGGTACAAAAGAAAATTCCGGTATTTTTTCCCAGTCACAAGGCTGGATAATTCTTGCAGAGGCTTTGCGCGGCCACGGGGAACGGGCATTTACCTATTTCAGGGAAAATGCACCTGCGGCACAGAATGACCGGGCGGAAATCCGCAGGCTGGAGCCGTACTGCTACGGGCAGTTTACAGAAGGTAAGGACAGTCCGCATTTTGGGCGCTCCCATGTACACTGGCTGACTGGTACAGCATCCACGGTTATGGTCGGCTGTGTCGAGGGAATCCTGGGTATGCGTCCGGACTTTTACGGTCTTAAGATTGCGCCTTCTGTTCCAAAGGAATGGGAATCTTTCGAGATAGACAAGGACTTCAGGGGATGCCATCTGCATATTACAGTTCATAATCCGGGACATGCGGAATCCGGCTTTAAGAAGATGACGGTTAATGGCGAGGAGCTTAAGGAAAATTATATTCCTGAGCAGCTTCTTAAGGAAGAAACGGAAATTATGCTGTATATTTCTTAAAGTGAAAAAGAACTGCATGATTTTGATATTTTTTGAACTTATATGGTATATCGGGGAGTTGGATTAAGATAAAATATGTCTTGTAAAGCACAAACGAAGTGTTTAAGGTTAAAGGAGGAATTACAATGAAAAAGAAAGTAGTATGTATGTTACTTGCAGCTACTATGGTTGCCGGAACACTGGCAGGCTGCGGAGACAAGACAGGCGGGGACAAACCTGCAGATAAGCAGGGGGATACATCTGCGCCAAGCGATGTATCAGCAGATGAAGGTAAGGTTATTAACATCTACAGTTTTAACGACGAGGTTCGTAACCGTATTCAGCTGGTATATCCGGAGATTCAGGAAACATCCAAGGATGGTACCGTGTCTACATTAAAGGATGGTACCGAGATTCACTGGATTATTAACCCGAACCAGGACGGCGTATACCAGGATAAGCTTGATGAAGCGCTTATGGCACAGGCAGATGCATCGGCGGATGACAAAGTTGATATTTTTGCAGCTGAGACAGACTACGTTGTTAAATACACTGATGCGGATTCAGATGTTGCAATGCCTCTGACTGATCTGGGTATTAATCCGGATTCAGACCTGGCTGACCAGTTTGATTTTACCAAGACGGTTGCCTGCGATGCAAACGGCGTGCAGAGAGCTACTTCATGGCAGGCATGTCCGGGCGTCTTAGTATACCGCCGGGATATTGCAAAAGATGTTTTTGGCACGGATGATCCGGAAAAGATTGCCGAGAAGACCAAGGACTGGGATACGATGAAGGCTACTGCAGAAGAGCTTAAGGGCAAAGGATATTACACATTCTCATGCTATACGGATACTTTCCGTACATACGGCAACAGCATTGCAGAGCCGTGGGTTGCTCCGGGAACCACAACTGTAAAAGTTGACCAGAAGCTGATGGACTGGGTAAAGGATTCCAAGGAGTGGAAGGATGCCGGTTATTTTGATCCTGCTGTAAAGGGACAGTGGAATGCAGACTGGTTCAATGCAATGGGTTCCAAGTCCAAGGTATTTGCTTTCCTTTTCCCGGCATGGGGAATTGATACACAGGTAAAGCCGAACTGGGATGGTGAGGACGGCTCATGGGCTGTTACCAGTGCTCCTCTTGCTTATAACTGGGGCGGTACATTCTTAGTTGCAGCTAATGGAACAGATAATCCGCAGCATGTAAAGGATATTATGCTTGCAATGACAGCAAATACGGATAATCTGGTAAAAATTTCCAAGGAAACCTCTGATTTTACCAATGGAAAAACAGCCATGGCGGATGCTGCAAAGGATGACAGCTATGCTTCTGACTTCCTTGGCGGACAGAATCCGTATACCTACTTTACACCGAGTGCAGATACCATTAAGATGGCTCCTCTTTCTGCATATGACCAGGGTTGTGTAGAGCTGATTCAGAGTGCGTTCCAGGATTATTTAGAGGGCAAGGTTGATTTTGACAAGGCAAAGTCCAACTTTGAAACAGCAATTAAGGAGCGGTATCCGGAAATTACGGAAGTTCAGTGGCCAGAATAACAACTGGAATCTGCGGCGCATATTACTGCGCCGCAGTATATAAATATAGAGAGGGGAATGGATGTTTATGAAGCCGAAGCGTAAAAAGGTTAATTATTCAAAATGGGGATATATTTTTATTCTTCCATTTTTCCTGAGTTTTTTTATTTTTTCCCTGATTCCTCTGGTGGATACCATTCGGTACAGTTTTTATGAGTACTATCGTTCAGGAATTAAGGAAATTGGTCCGAATTTTATCGGTATGTTCAATTATACTGAACTGTTGAAATCGGATATGCTTAAGTATGCAGGAAATACGCTGATTCTGTGGCTGATCGGATTTATTCCGCAGATTGTAATTGCCCTGCTGCTTGCTTCGTGGTTCGTGGATATACGTCTGAAAATCCGTGGCCAGCAGTTTTTTAAGGTAGTCATCTATCTTCCAAACCTGATTATGGCGTCTGCATTTGCGATGCTGTTCTTTACATTGTTTTCAAACAAGGGACCAATCAACTCAATTCTGCTGTCCGCAGGACTGATTAGTACCCCGGTTGATTTTATGGGTTCTGTGTTTGGAACCAGATCTCTGATAGGAAGTATGAATTTCCTGATGTGGTTTGGTAATACAACCATCATGCTGATGGCGGCAATTATGGGTATCAGCCCGGATGTTTTCGAAGCGTCTGAAATTGACGGCTGTAACAGCAGACAGAGATTTTTTAAGATTACACTTCCGCTGATACGCCCGATTCTTGCCTATACTCTGATTACTTCCGTAATCGGTGGTCTGCAGATGTTTGATGTTCCGCAGATTCTGACAAACGGACAGGGAAATCCGGATCGTACTTCAATGACCCTGATTATGTTCCTGAACAGTCATTTGAAGAGCAAGAATTATGGTATGGCAGGCGCGCTGTCTGTTTACCTGTTCATTGTAAGCGGTATCCTCTGCTTTATCGTATACCGTATAACAAATGGCAAGGATTCAGACTATTAAAGGGTTTCAGAAAGGAGATGTGACTATGGATTCAAATAAGGCAA
>CANOLA010000045.1 GCA_947566705.1 uncultured Lachnospiraceae bacterium
CCTGCTTACGATTCTGTTTGTCATACTGATTACCATATTTCTTGTTATAAGCGGTATTCCGGCAATACGAACCATCGGCCTCTCAGATTTTCTGCTTGGTAAAAAATGGGCTTCTACGGCAGCCAGTCCATCTTATGGTATCCTTCCCTTTATCCTGTCCTCCGTGTACGGGACCTGCGGGGCGATTCTCGCAGGGGTTCCGGTGGGGCTTTTCTGCGCAATTTTTCTGGCAAAAATGTCCCCTGAAAAAGTCCGCAGCATTGTCGGGAACGTTGTAGACCTGCTTGCCGGAATTCCATCAGTGGTTTACGGACTGGCGGGTATGATTATCATTGTCCCTTATGTAAGGAAAATCTTTCATCTTCCAGACGGGGCAAATCTGTTTTCTGCAATCCTTGTCCTTGCCGTAATGATTCTGCCATCAGTTATTTCTGTATCCGAAACGGCAATTGAAGCAGTGCCAAAGGAATATGAAGAAGCATCCCTTGCTCTGGGGGCAACAAAAACAGAAACCGTATTCAAGGTCGTTGTACCGGCTGCGAAAAGCGGAATTGTCACTGCTGTTGTGTTAGGCATTGGCAGGGCGGTTGGAGAGGCGATGGCAGTTATGATGGTGGCTGGAAATGTCGCCAATATGCCGAAACTGTTTGGAAGCGTCCGTTTCCTGACTACAGCAGTTGCCAGCGAAATGTCTTATTCCTCCGGATTACAGAGACAGGCATTATTTTCCATCGCTCTTGTTCTTTTTCTGTTCATTATGGCAGTCAACCTGATACTGAATGTAATCATAAAAAAGGGGGAACCGAATGACTGATACAATATCAAAGGCAAGAAAATTAAAGGATGGTATCCTGAATCTGCTGATGTTTCTGTCGGCTGGACTGATCTGCAGTCTTTTGCTCGGACTGATTGGATATATTTTGTACCGCGGTCTCCCGCACATATCATGGATGTTCATATCCACGAAGCCAAGCCTTCTGCGCGGCACAGTCGGGATTCTGCCCAATATTTTAAATACGGTATACATTATTGTCATAACCCTTGTCATCGTACTGCCGCTTGGCGTGGGGGCTGCTATTTATCTAAATGAATATGCAAAAAATAAAAAGCTGGTAAGAGTGATTGAGCTTGCAACAGAAACTCTGGCAGGAATACCTTCTATTATATATGGTCTGGCAGGAATGCTGGTATTCGTACAGTTTTTCTCCCTTGGAACCAGCCTGATGGCAGGAGCGCTGACCCTGGTAATTATGACGCTTCCAACAATTATCCGTACAACACAGGAAAGCTTAAAAACCGTGCCGGCGGCATACCGGAACGGGGCGCTTGGACTGGGAGCAGGAAAATGGTACATGATCCGTACCGTTGTCCTTCCCTGTGTAATTGACGGAATCGTGACAGGTTGTATCTTGTCTGTGGGAAGAATCGTGGGCGAAAGCGCTGCGCTCCTCTTTACAGCAGGAATGGCAAATGAAATGCTGTCTGCAGCAGAGGCACTGCAGAAGGGAAATGCCGGCTCTACGCTGACAGTCGCCCTTTATATGTATGCAAAGGAACGCGGGCAGTTTGAGGTTGCGTTTGCAATTGCCACCATATTGCTTGTACTGACATTTCTTATTAATATGTCAGCAAAGGCAGCAGCAAGGAAACTGAAAAAGAAACGAGGTTAGAATATGGATAATGTTATCACAACAGAGGATTTGAATTTATGGTATGGAGAAAGCCATGCTTTAAAAAATATCAATATAAAGATTGCAGAAGAAGAAATTACAGCACTGATTGGTCCTTCCGGCTGCGGCAAATCCACGTTCTTAAAAACACTGAACCGGATGAACGATTTAGTGGAAAACTGCCATATCGAGGGTGAAGTAAAACTCTGCGGCACAGACATTTTTAACGGAATAGACGTAAACATATTAAGGAAACGTGTTGGAATGGTATTCCAAAAGCCCAATCCTTTTCCCATGAGTATTTACGATAACATTGCCTATGGTCCCAGAATCCACGGAATCAGGTCAAAGGTAAAGCTGGATGAAATTGTGGAACGTTCCCTGAAACAGGCGGCAATCTGGGAGGAATGCAGGGACCGGCTGAAAAAAAGCGCGCTGGGAATGAGCGGCGGACAGCAGC
Organism: uncultured Lachnospiraceae bacterium; assembly: GCA_947566705.1. Taxonomy (GTDB): domain Bacteria; phylum Bacillota; class Clostridia; order Lachnospirales; family Lachnospiraceae; genus Roseburia. The sequence continues at coordinate 2,131 of CANOLA010000045.1, forward strand.
AGAGACTCTGTATTGCAAGGGCGCTGGCAGTTGAGCCGGAGGTGCTTCTGATGGATGAGCCAACCTCTGCCCTTGATCCCATTTCCACCTCAAAAATTGAAGATCTGGCAATGGAACTGAAAGAAAAGTATACCATAATTATGGTGACACACAATATGCAGCAGGCAGTACGAATCGCAGACAAAACTGCATTTTTCCTGCTGGGTGAAATGGTCGAATTTGACGATACACAGACCATGTTCCAGACACCGTCAGATAAGAGGACAGAAGACTATATTACAGGGAGGTTTGGATAATGCGGAATAAATTTGACAAACAGCTTTTACAGCTGAATACAGAACTGGTTACAATGGGTGCATTGTGTGAAGAGGCAATCCAGAATGCTGTAAAATACCTTACAGACAATGTTGAAAGCAGCAAAGATGCATGTCTTGATGCTGACAGGCAGATTGACAAAAAGGAACGTGATATTGAAACACTCTGTATCAAGCTGATTTTGCAGCAGCAGCCTGTTGCAAAAGACCTGCGGGTTGTTTCGGCAGCCCTGAAAATGATATCCGATATGGAACGCATCGGAGACCAGGCATCAGACATTGTGGAAATTGCCCCTTATGTGGCAAAAAAGGGAACGATTGGCGAAACCCATATCAGGGAAATGGCTGAGACAACCACTAAAATGGTATCAGAAAGCATTGATTCCTTTGTGAAAATGAATCTGGATATTGCGAGCCTCGTCATTGAACACGACAATGTGGTGGACGGGTTATTTGACAAGGTAAAACGGGAATTGATAAAATCAATAGCAGAAGGACAAAGCGATGCAGAAGAACTACTGGATTTATTTATGATTGCAAAGTATTTAGAGCGGATTGGCGACCATGCAGAAAATATTGCAGAGTGGGTAATCTACTCTGTAACCGGAGAGCATCGAAAACGGTCCGGACACAAGGAGGAACAAATATGATTTATCTTGTCGAGGATGATGACAATATCAGAAAACTGGTATGCTATGCCTTGTCAAAAGAAGGATTTGACGTGCAGGGATATTTTTCCCCAAATGAATTCTGGCAGGGGATGGATAAAGAACTGCCGGAGCTGATTTTACTGGATGTCATGCTGCCGGAGGAAGACGGATTATCAGTTCTTAATAAACTGAAAAACAGCGCTGAGACAGAGCATATTCCTGTCATCATGCTTACCGCAAAAAGCAGCGAATTTGATAAAGTAACCGGCCTGGATATGGGAGCAGATGATTACGTGGCAAAACCTTTCGGAACAATGGAACTGATGTCAAGAGTACGGGCGGTACTCCGCCGCTCTGCAAAAACGCAGAATCAGAAAAACTATAAAATTGGCGAATTATATGTGGACCCGCAAAAACATATCATTACCGTATCCGGAAAAGAAATATCGCTTTCTTATAAGGAATATCTTCTGCTGATGGTTTTACTGGAAGCAGAAGGAAACGTAGTGGAACGCGACAGGCTGCTTACCAGCGTCTGGGGAGAATATTACACGGAATCAAGGACTCTGGATGTCCATATCCGCAAGCTTAGGGTAAAACTTGGCGATGCCGGAAAGATGATACAGACAGTAAAAGGGATTGGTTATAAGTTAGGGGGTGCAGCTGGTGAATAAAAAAATTTTCCGTTCTTCAATGCTTACCGTATTTCTTGTTTTAGTTGCTGCAATTACACTGATTATGGGAGTTCTGTTTCATTTCTTTGAAAAACGGATACAGGCAGAGCTGGTAAATGAGGCGGAATTTCTTGCCCATGCTGTTGAAAATGAGGGGACAGGATATTTTGATAATCTTGATAGCATGAATAACAGAATAACACTGGTTGATCAGAACGGAACGGTGCTGTTTGACAGCGTGGCAGACATATCGACGCTCGATAATCATGGGGACAGGGAGGAAATCCAGGATGCTATGAAATATGGAAAAGGCATGAGCATACGGTATTCCACAACCCTGACAGAAAAAACTGTAAATTGTGCACTGCGGCTTTCGGACGGCAGTGTCCTTCGGGTTTCCACAGAGCAGTACACCGTTATCACCATTTTACTGGGGATGCTACAGCCGATTCTGGCTATCATGCTAATTGCCCTGATTCTGACACTGGTGCTGTCCTCACGGGTATCCCGGTCAATCATAGACCCGATTAACAGGCTGGACCTTGATACTCCGGAAAATAATAACACATATGAGGAACTGACGCCGCTGCTTCGGAAGATTGCAGACCAGAAACAAACCATAGAGAATCAGCTTTCCGACGCCCGCAAGAAACAGGAGGAATTTAATCTGATAACAGAAAACATGAGTGAAGGTTTTCTGGTCATTGATCAGGATGCAAATCTGCTGACCTGTAATCCGGCTGCGTTGAAACTTCTCGATATTACCCCGCCTTATGACAGAAGCGTACTGCTGTTCTGCAGGACAAAGGAGTTCCGCAGTGTCATATCGGATGCATTGTCCGGAAACCGGGCTGAAAACAATATGGTACGGGAGGAAAGAAGCTACAGCCTGATTGCAAATCCGGTTTTTCAGGAAGAAGCCGTACTGGGGGCAGTTATTGTTATCATTGATATTACGGAAAGTGAAAAGAGGGATACCTTAAGGCGGGAATTTACCGCAAATGTATCCCATGAATTAAAAACACCTCTGACTTCCATTTCCGGCTTTGCAGAACTTATGAAAGCCGGCAATGTTGCAAAGGAGGATACCATCGACTTTTCAAAATCCATCTATGATGAGGCACAGAGGCTGATTACACTGGTAAATGATATCATTAAGCTTTCGGAACTTGACGGGCAGAGCATCTCCTTTGAAAGTGAACCTGTGGATTTATATGAATTGTCCGAAGAGGTAATTGGCCGCTTAAAAAATGAATCCGGCAAACGCAGTATTGCCCTTAATCTGATTGGCGGCAGCGCTGAAATTATGGGCGTTCGCAAAATTCTGGACGAAATGCTTTATAACCTTTGCGATAATGCGATTAAATATAATAAAGAAGGCGGGACGGTGGATGTCATAATCAGCCAGACCAAAGACAGCGTGAATGTAATGGTACGAGATACCGGAATCGGAATTCCTGCGGCGCACCAGGGCAGAGTATTTGAGCGCTTTTACCGTGTAGACAAGAGCCACTCAAAAAAAGTAGGCGGAACAGGGCTTGGTCTTGCCATCGTAAAGCATGGTGCCATGTACCATCATGCCAAAATCAGTATGGAAAGTTCAGCCGATACAGGAACTGCAATTTCCCTTGCTTTTCCAAGCTAGCGCCATTTCCAGGTCTGCTGGCACATAAAAATTATATGAATGGAGGTAACCATGAAAAAAAAGAAAAACAGAAAAAAATTGCTGAAAAAGAGGATTGCTGTTTTAGAGCAGGAAAATCAGTCGTTACAAACAGCTGTTCATCAGGCAGAGAACGCCAACAGGATGAAAAGCACTTTTTTATCCCATATGTCCCATGACATACGCACCCCGATAAACGGCATTATCGGGATGACGGCCATTGCCATTAAAAACTTGGACAATCAGGACAAGGTACTTAGCTGCCTGGAAAAAATAGACCGTTCTTCTAATCATCTGGTATCACTGATCAACGACATTCTGGATATGAGCAGGATTGAAAGCGGCAGGGTGATTATCAACCATGAGCCGATGGATATGCGGAAGGTAATAGAAAGCTGCTCTTTAATTGCAGAAGGGTTACTGGTGCAGCGAAAAGTGAATTTTGTCAAAGGCTTTGGCGTACTGAAACATCCCATGGTGCTTGGCGATGAATTACATCTGCGTCAGATACTCATCAATATTTTGGGAAATGCCATAAAATTTACTCCGGACGGAGGAAAAATCTTTTTCCAGGTAAGGGAAATTTACTCCGAATATGATAAAGCAGTATATCATTTTGAGATAGAGGATACCGGAATTGGCATGAAACCGGATTTTCTGGAAAAGATATGGGACTCTTTCTCTCAGGAAAATTCCGGAAACTGCAGCAAACATGAGGGAACCGGCCTTGGGATGGCTATCACGAAGAAATTAGTTGACTTAATGGGCGGTGTAATAAAAGCAGAAAGCGAACCCGGAGTCGGCAGCAAATTTACACTGCAGTTAACCTTTCATACCAGTGCGGCGGAGCTGAAATATACAAAAGCCGCACAGGTGCCAGAGGCTGTCTGGGATGGCACGAAAATCCTGCTGGTTGAAGATAATGAAATAAACATGGAGATTGCAAAAACAATCCTTGAAGATGCGGGTATTGATGTGACAACAGCAGAAAACGGGCAGGCAGCTGTCAATATTTTTAACAACTGCCCGGAGGGTGCTTTTCATGCGGTACTTATGGATGTCAGAATGCCCATAATGAATGGACTGACTGCCGCAAAAACAATCCGTTCACTACCGAGAATCGATGCCGCAACGGTTCCGATTATTGCCATGACGGCGGATGCATATGATGAGGATGTGCAAAAAACCGCTAAAGCCGGCATGAATGCACATCTGACAAAGCCTGTAGATCCCGGCGAACTGCTCAAAACACTGCAGGAGCTCTGCTGCCCCGGCCCATAATTCTTTGCACGTCTCTACCCGTACTTCTTTTTAATATAATTACTTCTTCCGAATCGGAAAATACACCTCAGTCTCCCAGTCCTCCTGCGAAAGCGTATTAAACTGTGTTTTAATATAGAGGTCGAATGGCGCTCCTGCAATCTCATAGCCATTCTCAATGATCCAGGAAGCAATCGCACCATACGCTTCTGAAAGTGTGGAATATCCTCCGCGGTGTACGGTCATCGCGCACTCGCACGGCTCCATCACCATATCCGCCCCGTCCTTCTCTTTAATTTCAACAAAGACTTCAATGTCCGAAGACTCATGGTTAAATTCATCATCATAATATCTTGCTCCGGTTAATCCGGTAAGCGTAACATGCTCCTTCGGCACACGCTCAAAAAGCGTCCCGTAATATGTGCCGAATTCAGCCACGCCCATCATGGCGCGGTTTGCCAGAATATTCATTCCCGGCGAATTTTTGATTTCAATTGTGTAACATCCCTTCTGGTATGTCATAATATCACCTGTCCTTTCAAATACGGAAATGTGTGTCTGAAGCTCGTTCAGGATCATGGCCATTTCCTGCTGTTCCCGCTTCAGCTTTTCCTTTTGTTTCCGCAGTACATCTGCAAGCTCTCTGTTATCCGAAAGAGTAATCAGGTGCTGGATTTCCTCCAGGGAAAATCCATAGCGTTTCAAACGCCGGATATAGTTCATGGTATCAATCTGCTCTGTTCTGTAATAACGGTATCCCGTGAAAGAATCCACCTCAGCCGGAACAAGCAGACCAATACGGTCATAATGATGGAGCGTTTTAACGCTAACCTGGCACACCCTGGAAAATTCTCCAATCTGCAGCACCCTTATCTTACCTCCTCGCAATGATAGATTCGAATCTGATGCCAGTTTACCTTCTGACCTTAGGGGAGAGTCAATACCTTTTTTCAAAACTGTCTGCTTTTCTTTAAAAACAGCACCTTGTATAATCTAAATTCAGAAACCGGCACATTTTCCAGCTTCTTCATGACATACCTGGAAACCGGCGTCTCAAAATAATAATAGGCAATACCAACCGAAACGCAGATTAAAATGTTTACGAGCAGATGGCACGCGCGGTTCGGCATCCATGCGCCAACACGGTTCTCCCAGTAATTATAGTAAAGCATCTGTACAAAAAAGACATGGTAAGAGGCTTGTCCAAGCATCTCCAGAAAACGGCAGCGTAAATTTTTCCCATGGGCCATCGCAAAACTGAACAGCGGCAGAAAATACAACACTGCATAAACGCATGTTCTTTCCCAGTAAGTAACGGTCAGCGGTTCGTATCCCAGATAGTCCGTTGCAATGATAAAAGCAGTTCCTGTCATAAATAAAATCCAGTTTTTATTTTTCAGTTTATTCCCTTTATATTCATATAAGTAGCAGCCAAAAGCAATAAGAAACAGGTAACGGAAGCTGAGCAGCCGGTAACATTTCCCGTTTACCATACAAATTCTGGCAAGCAGCTCATATACCACATTCATGATGAAGCACAATAGCAGACCATTTTCATAGCGTTTGATGATAAAGTACAAAACCGGGAAGAGAAAAATGAGCTGCAAAAGAACCGGATAGTAATAAGTTCCCTTTTCTCCCACTCCTCCGCGGAAAAAGTATACAATTATCGCTCGTAATGACAGTTTTTCCTCCAGTATGCTGTGAAAAATGATATTAAAAACGTATGCAATGGCAAACGGTACAGTGAAACGCGTAAATTTACGCAACAGCAAATCCGGAGCATATGCCCGGTGCAAAGTCTGAATATTCTTTTTTTCAAACGAAGCCGCGTTGGCATAGCCGAATACAATCATAAAAATTGGAACCGCCATGGAAACCCAGAACGGAAAAAGATAACGCAGGCGTTCGGATTCTTTCCATGAAAAATGTGTGATAATAACCAGTAAAACAGCGACTCCTTTTGCAATGTCCAAAAAATGATTCCTCTGTTTCATAGATCCGCCTCCTTATCAGACGGTATTTTACCACGAATCGCTTTTGTTGACAATAACTATCTGCTGTTATCCTCACTCCGCACACATCCCAAAAATCTTTTCCACATCCTCTACGTCCAGATGCACATAACTTCTGCTGGAAATACCGCTGGTGCGCACTGCCTCCTTTGCCATTTCGCCGAATTTTTCAGAAGTAATCCCGACTTCCTTTAAAGTCTTTGGCAGTCCGAGCGATACAAAAAATTCCTCTGTTTTGTCAATGGCAAGCTCCGCTGCTTTAAAAGAATCGCTTTCCTTAATATCCCAGACATTTCTGGCATACATGGCAAAACGGTTTACGGTTTCATCTGACAGGACATACCGCATCCACACCGGAGTCAGGATTGCAAGCCCCACCCCGTGGGTAATATCATAGAACGCACTCAGCACATGCTCTATCGGGTGTACCGACCATGCCCCGCCTTTTCCGACTGTCAGCAGATGGTTCAGGGCAACCGTACTGCTCCACATCAGATTTGACCTTGCCTCATAGTTTTCCGGCTCTTTCATTGCCACCGGACCGTATCTGATGCAGGTTTTTAATACACTCTCCGATAAACGGTCCGTCAGGTACGCACCGTCATTTGGCTGGAAATACTGTTCAAACACATGGGACATAATGTCTGCCGTGCCTGCTGCCGTCTGTTTTTCGGGCAGTGTATATAGATAAGAAGGATCACAGATGGAAAGTGCTGGATACAGAAGCGGGGTATTGATTTCAAGCTTTTCATTCGTTTCTTCATTACTAATGACTGCCCCGCTGTTCATTTCAGAACCTGTGGCGCAGATGGTAAGCACGACTGCAACCGGCAGGGCATCACGGACTTTTGTTCTGTCCAGTACCAGATCCCACGGATTCCCATCATAAAATGCGGCGCATGCGATATGCTTACTGGCGTCAATACAGCTTCCCCCGCCCACGGCAAGTATCACATCAATCCCGTTTTCCTTACAAATCCCAGCACCTTTTTCCACAGATGACAGTTTCGGGTTCGGCTCAATTCCCGGAAGCTCAAAAACCTCAAAATCTTTCAGCAGTTTCATGATGCTGTCATATAATCCGGTTCTTTTAATACTTCCGCCGCCATACACAAGCAGCACTTTTTTTCCGTATTTTTTCAGTTCCTCCGGCAGACATGCAATCTGGTCTTTTCCAAAACGAATGTCTGTCGGCACGCAAAAATTAAAATTATTCATGTATGCTCTCCTTATTGAACACCAGTCCATCCTAAATTTGCTTCGCAAATGGACTGGTGCTATATAATAGGTTTTTTTCAAAAACCTATTACATCCTTAGCCTTAAACCGGTCATAATGCAGCGACGCAATATCCACATCCGTACTTCCGGTCAGCATCAGTTTTGTAAGCTGCTCCCCGACTGCCGGTGCTATTCCAAACCCATGTCCGGTAAACGCACATGCCGCATACAGCCCCGGAACCTCATCAATGCTGCCAAGCACCGGCACGCCATCCGCACTTTTGTCGCTCCATCCTGCCCAGGTCCGGACAATCTTGGCGTCTGCCAGGTCCGGAAAATACTTCATAATACCCCGGCAGATACAGGACGCTATCAGGCTGCTGGTTACCGGAGTTCCGTTATCCTTATTAAAAGGTTCCAGTCCCGAAGAACCACCGAACACAAAGGAACCGTGCTTTGTCTGGTGTCCGTAAAAATCCGCTTCCGCCGTTCCAAGCATCTGGTCAAACATATGCGGCTCGGCCTCCGTAACCAGACATTCCAGCAGGGACTGTGACATTGGCACGTCTATTCCAACACTTCCAAGAATCTCGCGGCTGTGCAGTCCTGCCGCCACCAGGATTTTTTCGCCCTCGTAAACATTGTTTTCTGTTACAACCTTTCGCACCCTGCTACGGACCATCTGAAGGCTGGTCACCTTTTCGCCTGTAATAAAGCGTACCCCCAGCTTCCTTGCTGTCTTGTAAAATCCAAGTGTGGTTGTCAGCGGATTCGCATGACCGTCCGTCGGACACCAGCTTGCCACAGTTACCTCGTGGGACAAATACGGATTAATCTGTCTTACTTCGTCCCCGTCAATCATTCGTACATCCAGCCCGCAGGCGCGCGCCCTGTCTGCCAGACCGGTAAGAATCTGTGCATGCTTTTCGTTTTTCCCCAGACGGAGGTTTCCGTCCTGATGATACTCGCAGTCAACCTCCAGTTCCTCCGATAACGTCGGCCAGAGATTTCTGATTCCATACATGGCAAGCGGAAGCTCTCTTGGGTCGCGTCCTGACTGACGCACACCGCCGCCGTTTCTGGAAGAACCGCCGTCGCCGATATGGTCGCTGCCTTCCAACACAATTACGCTGCTTCCTGCCTTTGCCAGGTAATAGGCGGTGGCACAGCCGATGACTCCGCCGCCAATAATAATTACATCTGCACAGTTATTCATTTAAATCGCCCCCTTTCGCCTCGTTCCCCAGTATGCGCATCTCAATCGGGCGCATCGGAACACGGGAAGTTGCCGGCTCCAGTTCTGCCGGGGATACATGAAGCTCCGCCGCCACAATGCTTTTTACAAGCTTTGCACAGGTCTGTCCCTGGCACAGTCCCATGCCGGTTCTCAAATATCTGCGGATTTCCGTCAACGTGAACATTCCCTCATGAACCGCTTTACGGATTTCCCCTTTCGTAATTTCCTCACAGCGGCAGATAATTCTGCCGTCATCCTCTGCCGGAATAAATTTCCCGATATCCCTTGAACGGTCATTTACTTTATTCATAACTGTCTGTCCTTTCTTAATTCTGCAATTCAGGCACTGCCTGCTAGTTTTTGCCGTTTGTTATACTTGCTCCTGCACAAAAAACCGCGCCTTATCCGCATAGTCCACGGGAACCTTCATTGTCAGCAGATTCGTTTTGTCGTATGCCGGTACGCTCTTCACAGAAATAACCTCTGCATCACAGACCTTCTGCCCGTTTCTTCCCAGTGCCGTTCCCCTGGTTCCGGCTGCCGGAAGCGGCAGAAATTCATATGGAATCGTTACACTGGCGTAGCCGTCTTCAAAGGTTTCATCCACAAGGAAAATTGCCTGCCCGGAACAGCTTGCCACGCACATGCCGCAGCCAATACAGTCCGATTCCGGATTCACGGACGGCAGGGACGTAATTTTTTCACCAATCCGGATACAGCCCTTCGGACAAGCATCCTGGCATGGGTTACACGGAATATTCTGGGTACACTCCATGACCGGATGCACTCCCACGGCATGGGTAAATCCCGGAAACCGTGTTATCTCCTCGTCTGTAACATATCCGTGCTTCAGCAGATTTTCAGAAACAGGAATGTGTTCTTCCGTTTCCGTAATGTTTTTTCCACGGTTTTCTGGTGCAAACATTCCCCTCCTCAGTCCGTCAAGAGCGGCATCCAGTGACAAAAGCTCCGCTTCAAGCTCCTTTTTTTCAATAAATCCCAGATATTCCGCCGCAGCAATTCCCGCCATGCGTCCCTCGATCATGGCAGAGCTTGCTTCTTCAATTCCTGACACGTCACCTGCCACAAACACTCCCGGAAGGGAAGTCCTTCCACAAGAATCACAGATCGGAACCTGTCCGCCGCGCCTTGGATTGTCCTCCATATCACAGCCTGCCATCTTTAAAAGCTGTGACATTGGGGAAAGCCCGACTGCCAGGCAGATAGTATCCACGTCAAAATGTTTTTCCGTTCCCGGAATAAACTTAAAATTGTTATCCACCTCGGCAATCGTAACTCCCGTCACGCACTCTTCACCCTCGGCTCTTACAATGGTATGTGACAGATAAAACGGCACTCCCATCCTTGCAACTTTTGCCGCGTGTACGCCGTAGCCGCCGACTTTCGGTGCAGCATCCACCAGCGCAACGACTTCACAGCCGCACTGCATAAGCTGGAAGCTGACAACCAGCCCGACATTTCCGGAACCAAGCATAAGAATCTTCTCTCCCGGCTTTACGCCGTGAAGGTTCATCATTGTCTGCGCCGCACCCGCTCCAATCACGCCCGGAAGCGTCCATCCGTCAAAGGTTACCATGTTTTCGGCGGCTCCGGTGGCAATGATAATACTGTCCCCTTTGTAATGCCGAACTTCCTCACCGATTTTTACCACAACCTCCCGGTCCTGGTAAAGACCGATTACCGTTGCATTCAGAACTGTTTTTACTCCTGCTGCCTCCGCTTCTTCCAAAAGCTGCTGTCCGATCACAAAACCACGGATCTTTGCCTTATGCTCTTTGGAGCCGAAAAATTTATGTATCTGCTTAAAAAGCTGTCCGCCGGGCTTTTCGTTTTCATCAAATACCACAACCTTAAGCCCGCGCTTTGCCGCTTCAATCGCTGCTGACAGTCCCGAAGGGCCTGCCCCAACGATAATCAAATCGTATCTTTTCATATCTGTCTCCTGCCTCCTCTTTATGTCAAGATTTCATAGAAAACTTGACACAACTTTCACGCTCTGTCCTGTTCTTCAAACGGTTTATCACTCACGCCGTACTGCGTCTGAACCTTCATGCCTGCTGCAAGCGGGGTGACGCAGGTACGCACATTCGGCTTTCCGTCCACCACCATGACGCAGTCCGTACAGCGTCCGATGGCACAGAAAATCCCTCTCGGCTTATGTTCCTTTTTTGTATAGCGGTGAACCATCACCCCCGCAGACTTTAATGCAGCGGCAATCGGTTCCCCCTCATAGCCCTCCAGTTCCCGGTCATTATAAGTAAATGTCACCCGTTTTCCTTTTTGTATCTCGCCTAAAACAGGGTGGGTTTCAATTCTGTTTTCCATTTATGACACATCCCTTCTATATAAAGCGGTATATTTTTTACATATCGCCATAAATTTAATCGTGATTGTATTATATGTAATTCAGCTCATGTCAGGCTTATCCCAGAGATGAAGCTTTGTTCCAAGTCCAAGCTCTACTGCCTTTTCATAGCAGATTTTACCCCATGCCACATCCTCTACCGGCATACCGCCCACGGAATAGACAAAAATCTGTTCATCACTGACACGTCCCGGTTTCTTTCCATAAATAATGTCACCCAGATCCGTGATATCACTTTTGGAAATAATCCCTTCATGTGCCATATCCGTGAATTTAGAACCAATAATGTTGTTTGGACCAAAGGACGGGTATGGAAATTCCTCCTCCCATGCCTCGTACAGCTGCATGTTATCCACAACAAGCGTACAGTGGTCGCGCATATCCACAGAATCCATGTCAAAGCAGCTCAGCCCGATTAACAGTGCGCCCGGTTTCATCCATTCGCTTTTTACAAACGGATAAAGTGACGGGTCTGTACCGCCGCTGTTTGCAAAGGAAACCACATCGCTGTTTCTTACCAGCTCCTCCACTGTTTCCACGGCTTCCACCTTTTCCAGAGCAGGGTATGTTTCCTTTACATAAGAAACAAATGCGTTCAGCGAGCTTTGTCCGCGTCCCTTCACTTTCACTTCCGTAATTCCCGGACAGGCGGCAAGAACTGCTGCAAGTGAGGTTTTCCCCATCACGCCCGGCCCGCAGATTCCGCAAACCTTTGCGTCCTTCCTTGCCAGATGCTTTGCCCCAACCCCCGGAACAGCCCCGGTACGGTAGGCACTTAACAGGTTTCCACTCATCAGGGCAAGCGGCGCGCCCGTGTCCTTATCATTTAACATCACGGTCAGAATCGAACGCGGCAGCCCCTTTTTCCGGTTTGCCGAATTGGAACCGTACCATTTCATACCCATTAAATCAAACGGTCCGCCAATGTACGCCGGCATCGCCATAAACCTCCGGTCATCCCCCTCATCCTTTGGCATATTGGGAAACGGTGGGTTCTTGGGGAAAGATACCTGGCTTCCGTGGGAATTGTGGTTTTCCCCGCCCATCACATAATCGCCGGTGTTTAAACACTTTACGACCTCTTCCATTGCTTCAATGCAGGCTGGCATGTCCTTGACGCCTGCCTTTATCATGTCCTCTTCACTTAAATAAAGAAAATCAACCGCCGGATAATTACTCATTTTTTGTACCATGCCTTTCTTTTCATATTTGTATATTCAGCCTTTCAGCTCCTTTGCTGCATGTCATACCATGCAAGGCTCGTCCCACAGCTTCAGCCGGGTTCCGATGCCAAGCTCCTTTGCCCTCTGGTAACACTCGTATCCCCATGCCAGATCTTCCAGCGGTATACCGCCGATACTGCACATAACAATTTCGTCCTTATCCGTCCTGCCGGAAGAAATCCCGTTTACAATATCACTAAGATTTACCACCTGGTTCCTCTCTGCCTGTCCGGTGTTCACCAGATACACAAAATGCATTCCCATAATGCACCATTCCCGCTTTCTTCCCAGCTCGTCCACCGGACCGCGTGCTGTAAAGTTATTCATGTATTTTTCGTACATTCCATAGTTATCCACCACCATTTTCGTTCCGAGAAACTTTTCATATTCCTTTGAGAAATAAGTTCCCATGGAAAAAACGGTCGCGCCCTTTTTAAACCACTCCATCTTGAATTCTTCCATGTCCTGTTTTGTGACCGACATTGCTTCGCTGACAACATCCGCATCACGGCAGGCTTCTTCCAGTGTGGAACAGATGGTAATATCTTTTACCTGCGGGTAACGCTCCTTAATAAATTCCTTCATGGCAAGCGCTGTTTTCGATGCCGGGGAACTTCCCTTCAGTTTAATGGTATCAATCTGCGGCAGCACCTCTATGTAACACATCAGGGCACATTTATTAATTACACCCGGCCCAATCAGTGACAGCACCTTTGCATCTTTATCCGCCAGATAGGTCGCCGCCATCGCAGGCATGGCGCCTGTGCGCATCGCACTCAGCAGATTGGCGGACATCTGCGCAATGGGTGCTCCCGTATCCACGTCCGAAAGCGTTACCATCAGAATGGAACGGGGCAGTCCAAGCGCACTGTTATGGCTGTTGGAGCCGTAATACTTCTGTCCTGCGATATGGTACTTCCCGCCAAGGTATGCAGGCATTGCCATAAACCTCCGGTCCGGTCCGTCGTCCAGCGGAAAACCCGGAATATCCGAATCTGCCGGAAAATTCATCTGCAGTCCGTGCTCATCCGCCTTTGGCCCGCCCAGCAAAAAATCATGTCTGCCGAAAAGCGAGAGTGTTTCCCGCATGGCCTCTATGCAGCGTGCACTGTCCAGCACACCTGCCTGAATCATATCCGGTTCATTTAAGTACAGAAAATCAATCTTCATCTTCTACTGACCTTTCCATGTGTTCTATTTTTTCAGCTTCGTCCACATCTCGTCATAGACCGCCAGTGTGTCCGTATCCAGATTGGAGACGTATTCCCCTGCTGCAATCACATCCTCCGGCGGATTCTTGGCAGGATTACCGGAGTATTCCTCTCCCATTGCCTTTACCGCTGCCTCGTTCGGGCAAAGATACGGAAATTCTTCGGAAACCATCTGCGCCGTTTCACTATCCAGCATAAAGTTAATGAATTTCATTGCCGCGTCATAGTTTTTACAACCTTTTAAAATATTCCAGTTGTCCATGAACACATACGGACCTTCCTTTGGATAAACCACTTCAATATCCTTGTTTTCCGCCATCGACATGGCAATTTCTGCACTCCAAACAAATCCCACGGTACAGTCCCCGGAAATCAGGGCTGATTTCGGGCTGTCGGAATCATAAAGCTTTATATTATCCTTTAACGTCAGCAGCTTCTCTTCAATCTCTTTCAGCTTTGCAGAATCAGTTTCATTCATGCTGTATCCCATGCTTCTTGCAGTCATGCCTATGACGGCACGGTAATCATCCAGCGCCACAATACTGTTTTTTAATGCCGGGTCAAACAGGTCGTCATAAGAAGTAATTTCTTTATCAACCTTCGCCGTGTTGACTGCAATCGCCGCCACACCGCCCTGATACGGTACACTGTATTTGTTACCCGGATCATAGGACGGATTTAAATATGCCTCGTTAATGTTGCCAAGATTAGTCAGTTTGGAGGAATCCAGCTCCATAAGCATGTCCTGTGCAATGAGCTGTTCCACCATGTAATCGCTTGGCAGGACAATGTCATAAGTTCCTTCGGATTCGGATTTTACCTTTGCCAGCATATCCTCGTTGGAAGAATAAGTGGAAACATTACAATGAATCCCCGTTTCCTCCTCAAATTTTTCAAATGCGGAATCCGGCACATACTCTGTCCAGACAAAAATATTGAGTGTTTCCGAACTGCTGCCTCCCGATTTTTTCCCGCAGCCTGCAAAAAGTCCGACCGCCATTACCACTGCCAGCATCACGCTGACTGTTTTTGTTAATTTTTTATTTTTCAATAACCTTTTCATTATAATATCCTCCTGTTCATGTTATCACTGTCCGGATTACTGCAAATCGTTACCTCTTCTTTTTGAATAATCCGCTCTGTGTCAGTACAACCAGCACTATTGTTCCCACAAGAATCAGTGTGGAAAGCGCATTTACATCCGGCGCCACACCGCTTTTAATGCTTTCCATTACCTTAAGCGGATACGTCTTTGTCTGCCCGTTTACAAAATAACTGATAATGACATCATCAATGGATAGCGTAAATGCCAGAAGCGCACCTCCTGCAATTCCCGGTGCGAGTACCGGAAGCGTTACTTCAAAAAAAGTCGTAATCCGGTTTGCGCCAAGATCCAGGCTTGCCTCTTCAATGGAATTATCATAGCCGGACAGCCTTGCCCGAACATTGAAGATGACATAAGGCACAGAAAACGACACATGTGCCAGAATCAGCGTCAGCATACCGCGCGGAATATTCACGTTGGTAAAAATTGTAAGCAAAGAAATCCCAAGTACAATTTCCGGTATCACTACGGGGATATAAAGCAGTCCGTCAATGATTCCTTTTCCCCTAAATTTGTATTTATACATTCCCACCGCTCCAAGCGTCCCAATCACCGTTGCCAGAATGGTGCTTACAGCCGCGATAATGATGGTATTTCCGAATGCATCCAGAAGCGAACTGTTTTCCCATATTTTTATGTACCAGTCGAAGGTAAATCCTTTCCACGACAAATACGGTTTTGATGTGGTTGCATTAAAGGAATTTACCACAATGACCACAATTGGCAGGAACAAAAACAGATAAACCAGCATACAGAAGACTCCGCCAAGTCCCTTTTTCGCTTTTGCTTTTCCTTTTCTACTCATAAGCACCTCCTATACGCCAAGATTATCCATGTCACCGCCGACTTTCTGATAAAGCTTTACCAGTACCAGCGTCATGACAATCAGAATAATGGATAACGCGGCTCCAAGCGGCCAGTTATTCCCGCTCTGGAACTGGCGTTCAATCAGGTTTCCGATAACATCTGAATTTCCGCCTCCCAGAATATCTGCCACAAAGAAGTATCCCAGGCATGGAATGAATACCATGATACTCCCGGAAAAAATCCCGCTGGAAGTCAGGGGCAGTATCACCTGGAAAAACGTTGCAAAGGGACGTGCACCAAGGTCTGCGGACGCCTCCAGCAGGCTGCCGTCCAGCTTTTCGATTGCCGTATAAAGCGGCAGAATCATAAACGGAATCAGGCAGTAAACCATACCAAGCACGGTTGTCCCCTGCCGAAACAGAAAATCCACCGGCTCACCCGTCAGGTGCAGAAACTGCAGCAGCCCGTTCAGCCATCCGTTTGTCCCGAGAAACGTCCGCCAGCCGTAAATACGAATCAGGGAATTGGTCCAGAACGGAATAATGACTAACATATATAACAGTGTTTTCCGTTTACTCTTTGTCCTTGCAATCAAATAGGAAAACGGATATCCAACCAGAATACACAGAACTGTTGTAATGAATGCCATAGCCAGCGACTGTCCGTAAATTTTCAGGTAATCCGCATTGAGCAGTCTCACATAATTTTCCGTGGAAAATTTAAAAACGACATTATAGTATTCATCAATGGAACAGAAACTCATGACCCCGACATATACAAGCGGCACAGCTACCAGAAACACCAGTACCAGCGTAACCGGTCCTGCCATCACCAGCGCCGGGAGCAGATTAGATTTCCACTCGTGTCTGGATATTTTTTTGTCCATATGCCCACCTCCTATGTCAGACTTATATTTTCAAGCATCTGGAACATCAGATGATCCCTGTTATGGATTAATACAGCGTCTTCTCTTTCCCAGTACAGAAAAATACGTGATCCGGCTTCCGGCAGTTCTTCTCCTGCCAGCCGTTCAATCCGGACTTCATTCCCGTTTGGCAGTGATGCAATACACTTAATCACATTTCCAACATAAACAAAATCCTTTACCTTTGCCCGGAGGGAAAACCCTTCAACTGGTTCCATGGAAAATTTCATTTTTTCCGGCCGGACGGAAACCGTCAGAAACTCTAATATGGAAAAACCGCTTCCGCTTCCTGCCACGGCACCGTTTTCAAGGTTCACCGTAATATCTGTTCCGTCTATGGCACTCACACAGCCGTCAAACGTATTGGTTTCCCCGATAAAGGTTGCAACAAATTTTGTCTTTGGCTGCTCATAAATTTCTGTCGGCGTCCCAAGCTGGTCCAGTACCCCGTCATGCATAATGGCAATCCGGTCACTCATCGTCAGTGCTTCCTCCTGGTCATGTGTCACATAAATAAATGTGATATTCAGCTTCCGCTGCAGCCGTTTCAATTCCAGCTGCATCTGTTTCCGCAGCTTTAAATCCAGCGCACCGAGCGGCTCATCCAGAAGCAGCACCCGCGGACGGTTGATTAACGCACGTGCAATTGCAACCCTCTGCTTCTGTCCTCCGGACAGCTGTGTCGGATAGCGTTTTTCAAACCCGCCAAGCTGCACCAGTTCCATCATTTCCATGACACGTTCATGTATTTCAGCCTTCGGAACTTTCTTCATCTTTAAGCCATAGGCGAT
The DNA here is from genome assembly GCA_947566705.1 of uncultured Lachnospiraceae bacterium. Lineage (GTDB taxonomy): Bacteria > Bacillota > Clostridia > Lachnospirales > Lachnospiraceae > Roseburia. The sequence goes on from CANOLA010000045.1 coordinate 19,611, forward strand.
ATTATCAAAAATGGTCTTATGCGGAAAAAGCGCATAGCTCTGGAACACAGTATTGACATTGCGCTCAAACGGCTCTTTTTCCTCGATGGATTCCCCCTCCACCTTTATGCTTCCGGTACTCGGCTCTTCAAAGCCTGCAATCATGCGCAGCGTTGTTGTCTTTCCGCACCCGGAAGAGCCAAGCAGTGTCAAAAACTCTCCTTCTTCCACTGTCAGGTTTAAATCCCGCACCACGTGGTTTTTGCCGTAGATTTTATTAACACCTTCTATTTCTACAATATGTCCCATGGGATCACCTCCTATCCCCTACATCGCCTTTGCCCCGCGCTCCCCGGTACGAATCCGGATAACATCCTCTATATTACGGATAAATATCTTTCCGTCCCCGACACGGTCGGTTGCACATTTCTCACGGACTGCTGTGATAATGGACTCCACATCCTTGTTTTCCACAACAACTTCCACCCGGATTTTCGGGAGCAGGTTAATGGTGGTTTTAAATCCCTTAATCTCATTGACTGCATCTGCCAGCTCTGCATCCATTCCCTTCTGGGTTCCGCATCCCATAACGGTGGATAATGTCATGCCGCCGCAGTTAACGTCATCCAGAATGCTTTTAATATCCTCAAGGTTTTCCGGTCTGGTAATCATAACTAATTCTTTCATAATACATCCTCCTTTTGCCTGAACACCGGTCCCTGCCGTGCAGCATGTACTGCAGAAATAAAAAAGAGACCGCCGGTACACGGCAGCCTCTTCGCTGAATTCTGAAACGCAGGTTTCATGTTCTTTTGTATGCTAACGATAATAGACCAGTTTTCGACATAATTCAATTCTCAACTTTCCCCATCTTCATACTCCTTAAGTATTACTTCTTACAAAATCACTCCTTCTCCCGAATCATTTTAAACATCTGTATCCGGTTGCTGATTCCCAGCTTGCGGTAAATATTAAGTATGTGTTTTTTTAATGTATTCGGACTGATGGCAAGCTCCTCACAGACCACGGCGTTTTCCTTTCCGCCCAGCAGCATCTGCAAAATAGTGTGTTCCCTTCTGGTAAGATGGTATTCCTCCACTGCCTCCGTAATTGTCAGCTTTCCCCCGGTGTTTTCCTCTTCATCCCTGTGCTGTTCCAGGCGGTAGGACAGATGTTCCTTTAACATATTCAGAAGGAAAATATCATTATAATGAAAATCATCCTTGCCAATTGTCCGGTAAAACGTAATGACCCCCAGAAACTTCTTATTTCTTGCCAGAATCATCTGCAGGGCATAATGCCAGTTATTGGGCCTGTACACCTTTTTGTAATACTCCGTCTGCACCCGTGCCTCATCACTGATAATGTCCGTTTCCCGGTATATCAACGCCTTGCCGCCCAGCATAATCCCCCGGCTGTAATCCATTTCCTCATACACCCGGCACAGATTTTCCTCACAGTTATAAGTCACGCCGTCACTTAAGCTTTTCCCGTCCTCTGCAGACGCCAGATAAAAATCAGCGCTGTCAAAATCCACAACCATCTTAAGCTGCTCCAGCAGTTCCCTGCGCATCCCGTCAAAATCCTCTGTTGTATAAATTTTATAGATGATACTGTTTAAAATCACCCAGTCATTTGTTTCCAGACTTCTCATTAACACCACTCCTCACACAAAAAAGAGGGGTATCCGCAGATACACCCTCTTTGGCAGTTTTCTTTGTTTTTATCCATTATAGTCCCAGTTCTTATAAAATTCAACAAAATAGTGCGAATTTCCTAAAACCGTGCTATAATTGAATTAAAGAATAAAATCTGAATAAAAGGAGGGCGCCATTATGAAAGAATATAAACGTGTATCACTGACGGTTACTGCCGCCCAGTACGAAATCGGAAAAGGAATGGAAGACGGATTCCGGTTATACTCACAGGTAATTACAAATGACGGACTTGTAACAGACGGACTTATAAAGATTAAAAGGGATGACGGTACCATCGTCTGTCCTTATGTCAGAAACAGGCGCGGACTTGTTTTTATCCGCGAGGGGGACTACATCATCTGCGAAAACAACGAAAAACACGTCTGCGGAAAAGACAAATTCCCGATACGCTATGAAGAAATAAAATAGGACATAAATTTCCTGTTTTCTTTCTCTTTCTGTTCTGCTACAATAAATGCAGCAGTAAATAAAACACTTTAGGAGGATAGTTATGAATTACACAATTGAAGGGGAACCATTACCAGCGGTCATCTGCAATCTTGACAGCAATGAAACCATGATTACTGAAAAAGGCGCCATGTCATGGATGTCTCCAAATATGAAAATGGAAACGACCAGCAACGGAGGAATCGGCAAAATGTTCGGACGTGCCTTTTCCGGTGAAAGCATGTTTGTCAACCGCTACACAGCAGTGGGCGGAAACGGAATGATTGCATTTGCATCCAGTTTTCCGGGTTCCATCCGCGCATTTAACATTGCACCGGGCCAGGAAATCGTTGCACAAAAAAGCGCCTTCCTTGCATCCACGGAAGGCATAGAAATGTCCGTCTTTTTCCAGAAACGGCTGGCAAGCGGTTTATTCGGAGGCGAAGGTTTCATTATGCAGAAACTCACCGGAAACGGTGTTGTTTTCCTTGAATTTGATGGCTATGTCAAAGAATATGAGTTAGCAGCAGGACAGCAGATTATCATCGACACCGGCTATCTTGCCGCCATGACAATGACCTGCTCCATTGACATCCAGACCGTGCCGGGCGTAAAAAATATGCTCTTCGGCGGTGAGGGAATGTTTAATACAGTCATTACCGGTCCGGGACGCATCTGGTTACAGAGTATGCCTGTGGCACAGCTTGCAGGGGCGATTAGTCCGTTTATTTATACCGGGAAATAATTTTTACAACTTCCCAAGCTGATATAACAGAACTGATTTTTGCACTGAATCCGGATACTGGCGGATACACGAAATACATCCGCTGGTATCCAGTTCAAAACCAGTGCCAAACAACTCCATATTTTTTTGAAATGAGCCGGAAAATGGTTTTGCAACGGTGCGTTTTACATTTTCATCCAGCGTACCAGAAACCATCTTTATGGAATTTAATCTGTGTTCCCTCGCTTGTTCCTGCAATATCCGCAATATATTCACTGCCTAATTCAACCTGAAACATGACACCCTCCGCTTTCAGCGTATCTTAACATCATCATACGTCAGATTTTCACCCTCAAACCGGATCCATACATAATCATTTCTCATCAGTCCGTGCGTTTTCCTGATAATATCCAGCGGATGATACTGCTCTAGTCCAAGCCTTTTTAACAGTTCATCTATATTGTCCCGGTTTCGGGGAAAACACCTGCCCTCCAGAATCTCCAGTGCACCATAGGTATCCATTTCCTCTGCCGGAAATAAATAGTGAACCGGACAGGAATCAAAACGTCTGACATATGTTTTCTTAGGATGCATTTCCACTTCCGCAGCCACGGTATCCTTATACAGCACTTCAAACCTGACTTCTTCCATACGAAAACCCTTCCTCTTTTTCAATAAGTTCATTATATGCCGTTTGTCTGCCCGTGTAAACTGCTTTGTAATACAAGTCCCCTTTTCCCTGTACAGTTCATACAGCTTTTCACAGCTTCTTCCCTCATGGACCTCGAATGAATGTCCGTGTCACCGGAAAAAAGAACACAACTGGAACCCAGGTAAAACATTTCACCCTCCTGAACGCAGAAGACTGCCGTATCTTCTATCCCCATAATCTAAAAATACCATCCGTTACATCCCTTTGCAAAGAAAATGTAACGAATGGTTGTTTTTTGTAATGAACAGTAAGTTTTTTTGCGGAATCAGAACAGCCCGTTTATTTTTTCCCGTTCAGAATATCCTTTACCTGCTTCTTAAATGCTTTCCACTCGTCCGGTGAGTCCACCATCTGCGCCGGACATCTTTTATGTGTTACATCATAATGGCGCAGCACGCAGGTATCCACCTGATCACCGGTAATTCCCAGTTCCCGGCAGATATATGCGCAGAGATTTGCAGCATGTTTTTTGGTCTTTTCTGAAACTTTTGAATTTCCGGATGTACACATTTCTATCCCAATGGCATTGATATTCCGGCAGTTTTTATGGAAATACTCTTTTGCCCCGCAGTGCCATGCAATGTCATGCAATGGAACGCTCTGGTAAATGCTTGTTTCATCCACAAAAAAATGTGCGGAAGCGTTGCGTCCGGAACCCTGAAAATAAGTCGCATTTCCCTTTGCCGTATCTTTTGCATTTCCTGTGTAATGCATAACCACATAGGAAACCTCCCTGCTTTTGCAGGCTTTATAATTGGATGCACTGCAGGGAATGTTTTTATTGATCGCAATTCCGTCAATTTTATCAGAAACCCATTCCTTTGTTACTGTTTTCCCCATATCAAGTTCCTCCCATTTACTTTTAAATTTACTTTTATGAAGTCTTTCGAAGATATTTCATCCGGACAGGACTCTTTATGTTATGGGTACCGCTGACATTTTCACCAATGACAACCCTGTCCCCGCTGACACTGCTGACAATCCATTTGTCCGCCTTTACCCATTCCGGCATGATCCTTCCGTCATAGTAGGTGGCGGTCACATCCAGTTCCACCACATCACCCGGTCTGATACTGTCCCCGCCCTCCTGCGGCTCCTGAAATAAAGTTTCTGTACCGTCCATATTTCCACTCCTTTCATTCCTGTATCCACTGTGGTTTCCGTTCAAAACCCACATGATAAACAATATACTGCATCACAATCTGATGTTCCCCGACATTCAGGAGAAAAAAATTTTTTTCCTGTCCAATAATTTTTCCCTTTGGATATTCATTCAGGCATCTGTTCAGATATTCCATCTGTTTTTTGTACTTTTCCTCATCCGGCTGTGTTTCCGGGTTGTCGTTTCCTACGACAACCCGTTTCACATAGCGGATATCCGTAAGGGAAAATGTGTCCTGCACTACCATCCGGTTCCCCCTCAATAACTGCTATTTGGCAGTTCCTGCACTGCCGCTTCCGGATGTTCCGCTGCCGGATGCAGCCGGCTGCTTATTTTTATCATCAATTGCCTTTTTTTCTCCCTTATTTGTAATCGCTGTCGGCGTGCTTGCTGTTGCAAGTACATCCAGCATTCTGGAAAGTCCCTCCGGCGTCCCGAAGTCCCTTGCGTGAACCTTTACATGGTACTTTGCAGAATTGTCACTGCTTCTGGTATTTTTTTCGTGACAGGAAATGGAGCCCTTGATTTTTACATCCATATGGAACGGTCCGACCTTCAGTCCTGCATTCGCCTCCAGTTCTCCCTTCTTATCCGATGAACTCTCGGAGGATGTGGAAGACTTAACTTCCATATCAAACGTAACGTCCACTTCATCCACCCCCAGCGTCGGAACTTTTACGACAGATAACACCGGCACTTCCATGGATACCTGTTCCTGCCCGATACCATTTCCGTTTTCATCGGTTGCAGCCCTTGTGAAAGAAAATGAAGTGGTACGCACCTTTCGCACGCCATTTTTGTCCGGCGCCTCCAGTCCGACATCCTCAATAAACTTTGCGGTTGCCGCTGCCATCATCATCTGTGCATCACACGCCGCTTTCAGCGGTCCCCCAATCAGATTCGCCATGTCCAGTCCGCTGAACTGGTCCTGCATACTAACTAATCCGTCTGCCATAATAAATACCTCCTTTTGCCATATTTTAAAGTGTTATTTTAGTAAACTGGTCCCTGATTCTCATCAGCCCCTCGGGCGGTTCCTGCGATACAAATTTCAGCTGGATATTTGCATAACTGTCTTCTTTATTCCGGAACATTCCTCCGCCATGCGGAACATACCCCAGTGTTGTTTTCTCCCCGTCCTTTACGGATACGTCCCCGTAAATCTGCACCTTAAAATCCACATTGATTTCATCCAGCTTCAGGGAAGAAATCGGAACGAGGCAAATCTGCGGGATGGATACAAATTTATAGGAAGGCACACCGTTTTCATCGAAATAAGGATACTGCATGTCAAAGACCTTTGGAGTCCCATCCGACTCAAAGTACTCTGACAGCTTATTCAGATGCTGGGCCTCGGACATATCATTGACGCGGATAAATGCATCCTGGATGGATTCTACCAGTTCATTAAAATTAAATTTTGCTGCCATAGTTTACTTCCTTAATAAATTTCTCCATCTGAAACCTGTCCTTTTAAGCTAAGGTTCCATTTTTCAGGCATGTATGACGTTGACTGAAAATATCGTGCATCATAATCGGGGTACGGCTGATAACAATATCCGTTTCCA
>CANOLA010000046.1 GCA_947566705.1 uncultured Lachnospiraceae bacterium
TATTTTAGTATTTCTGTTTTCCGCGAAAGGAAAGATAATTAACCGGGTGGAAGGTATCATTATGCTTTTGCTATATGCAGCAGATATGGTATTCGCAGTTATTAGGTAGATCAGGTTTGGGGGCATTTATAACGATTGCAGTTCAATAAGTCCTGTAAAGCTCAAAAGGGCATTTTCAAAGAATGAAAATGTCCTTTTACATATTATATATACTACGCCTCTGACAAAATTTTCAGTATTTCTTCTGCTGCCGAAGCCATAGAAACATTTGCAGATAAACTCTTATCCCTCGAAACAATTTCAACGATATTTTGTTTTATATTTCGGGGACTGACAATTACTCTGAATGGTACGCCAATAAGGTCAGCATCTGAAAACATAACACCGGCACTAATCCTGCGGTCATCATAAATGACTTCCACACCTTTGTTTTGAAGTTCTTCATATAACTTGTCAGCATAAGACTGAACCTCGGTATCATCAGCACGAACAGCACAGAGGTGTATTTGCCACGGTGCAACTGCCAAAGGCCAGATTGGACCGTGATCATCATGATGAGCCTCACAGATGGAAGCAGCAAGTCTGCCGATACCGATACCGTAGCATCCCATAACCGGATACTGCGTTTCTCCATTGGTATCAATATAGGTCATATTCATGGATTTGGTGTACTTGGTTCCAAGCTGGAAAATGTTGCCCACTTCAATACCACGAGATACTGTAATAGCAGGCTTTCCGCAGCATGGGCAGATGCCGCCTTCCTGTATTTTGGCGAAATCATGGTACCTGGCACCCTCGATATCACGTCTCATATCCAGTCCGGTATAGTGATATTCGCAAATGTTCGCACCACAGGAAAGATTACTCATTCCTTCGAGGGAACGGTCATACAGAACAGTGAAATCGCCGTTTAGATTAATAGGTCCGATATATCCGGCGTTAAGTCCGCTTTCTTCGGTAATAATTGCCGGATGAATGTCATAGCCCAGATAATTTGTGAGTTTGGTTTCGTTCACCTCAAGATCACCACGGATAAACAGTACAATATAATGGTCATCCAAATTACGCTGATAAACAACCGCTATTCAGTGGCATATAGGATGAAAAAATACCGTATGCTACATACTTCATATAGCCGCCACGCACCATTAGAGCATGGCTGTCAAGAGTTCGCCCTTTCAAACTCCTGCCGTAGTCTTTCCAGAAACACTTCAGCGGCAGACGAAAAAACCTGATATTTTTTCCAAACGACATTCAGCCCGGAATCAAGCCGGGGAGTAAGCGGACGAAAGCAGAGATTACTACTTTCGGAAGTGTTGGCAATCTTATCAATGGTTACTGCATAACCAATACCTGCCTCTACCATAATTGCTGCATTGTATACAAGGTTAAATGTAGTGACGATATCCAGTTTTTCAAAATCCTCTCCAAACCAGTCTGCAAATTCATTCTGGGAGCGTTCCTGCGAAATCGCCTGTCTGGAACAGATTAAGGGAACATCCAGTAAATCTTCTTTGAGGATGGCTTCTTTTTTGGCTAAGGGACTGTCTTTTCTCATAACCACTCCCCAGGTATCTTTTGCAGGAATATTGATGTAATCGTATTTTGTAATATTGGCAGGCTGGATTAAGATACCAAAGTCTAAAAGTCCTTTGTCAAGGCGTTCCGTCACATCTTCTGAATTGCCGCTGTAAAGATGGTAACGGATGCCGGGATAGTTTTCGCGCAGGTCTTTTGCGATTTCCGCTATCAGCTTGACGGCGTCTGTTTCACCGCCGCCGATGTAAATATCCCCGCCAATGGCATTTTCCATATAATTAAATTCTGCTTCTGTCTTATCAACCATAGATATGATTTCTTCTGCCCTTTTCCGCAAAATCATTCCTTCTGCAGTTAATGTCATGCTGTGGCTGCCACGGGTAAAGAGTTTTTGTCCGAGTTCTTTTTCTAAGTCATGTATCTGCCGGGAGAGGGTAGGCTGGGTCACATGCAGGAAATTGGCAGCGTTTGTGATGCTGCCTTCTCTTGCGATTGCTAAAAAATAACGTAATACTCTGATTTCCACAGGCACACCTCCTATTTTCTCAATATTTGTATTATACAAAAATGTGATATGCCTGTAAAGTAAAACATGATATGCGAATTAAATATTTGCTATTTCACAACCTGCTGACTATAATGAAATTGTAAAAAAAGGTATTATTATTAGACCAGCTGCATGTCAGCCAACATAAGATTGACTGCCTCGATTATCTGGTTTATGCAATGAAAAAAGAAGAAAACAAATCATATTTAGGAGGAATGAACCATGAACATGAATTTTAACTTTAACAACCCTACAAATCTAATCTTTGGAGCAGGAAAACTGGAGGAGCTTGGAAGTGAGCTTCTTGCGAAGAAAAACGGCGGAAAAGTAGGAAATAAAGCACTTCTTTTAATCTCTAACGGCACTTCTGTCAAAAAATACGGAACGCTGGAGCGTGTGGAGAAACAGCTAAAAAATGTAGGAGTGGAATATGCCATCTGCGCCAATATCCATGAAAATCCCTCTAAAGAAGTCGTCATGGAGGCTGCCGCATTTGCGAAAGAAAATGGTTGTGATTTCATTGTTGCTTTAGGCGGCGGGGCAGTGCTGGATTCTTCTGTTGCAGTAGCAGCAATGGCAACTAATCCGGGTGACCTCTGGGACTATGTAAATGGAGGAACCGGCAAGGCACAGCCGCTTGTGAATCCGGCATTGCCGATTGTAACGATTGCAACAAGTTCAGGAACCGGGTCTGAAATCAACTGCTGGGGAGTGATTTCCAACCACCAGACAAATGAAAAGATTGGCTTTGGCGATCCTTCCATTGTTCCGGTGCTTGCGATTGTAGACCCGGAGCTGATGAAAACCGTGCCGCCAAAATATACGGCTTATCAGGGATTTGATGCCTTGTTCCACAATACTGAGGTTATGATTTCTAACGGAATCAATATCCTGAGTGAGACGATTGCGCTCTCCGCGATTGAGAGCATTGCAAAATATCTGCCCCGTGCAGTCAAAGATGGGGATGATTTAGAGGCCCGTGAGCGGGTGGCATATGGCAGCACGATTGCCGGAATTACCATGCAGCTCACGAACACAACGGCACAGCATTCGATGGAGCATGCCATGAGTGCCTATCACCACAATCTTCCTCATGGTGCCGGGCTGATTATGATATCAAAGGCATTTGCGGAGTTTTTCATTGAGAAACATGCCTGTGACGGACAGTTTATCAAGATGGCGAGGGTGATGGGAATCCCAAATGCCGATAAGCCGGAAGATTTTATTACGGCACTGGTGAACTTGCAGAAAGAATGTGGTGTGGATGATCTGAAGATGAGTGATTATGGTTTCAAACCGGAGGAGTCCATGACCCTGGCGGTCAATGCGAGGGAAACGATGGGCGGTTTGTTCCTCTCTAATCCCTGCGAGATGACAAATGAGGAGTGTGCCGGAATTTTTGATAAGTCATACCGATAGGCACAGGAATAATGTGAAACTGGCATCAAAATCAGAACGAAATGGTTTTCTTTGATGTCGGTTTTTCAGTACTTATAAGGAGTGATTTTGACGTGAAAAAAGCAATGTATATTTTGATGGGCATGATTTTAGTATTATCATTGGCTGCCTGTGCAAAAAAGAGAGAGGAAAGCAATGATTCTGAAACGCATCTGGTAAATATTCATATCATTCTGTGTTCCCGCAGCATGAGCCTTATGGAACAGGAATCGGCGCCATGCCGGGACGTGTGGTGTGGATGTATGATACGGATTCTGTTCTATGGGATGGGAAGGGCTACTGGTGGCAGACAAAAAATTTCGATGAAACCGTGATTCAAAAAATGGTAAACGACAGCATTGCTTCTCTTGGAGGAAAGGAAACGGCAAAAGAAGGCTGGAACGCATTATTTCAGGCACACAATACAGAAAGGAATAAGGAAAATGCGGGATATGCTGCCGGAGAAAAAATAGTGATAAAGGCAAATATCAATGGTTCAGGGGTATTTGATGATGATACCTCCGGAGAAACACAGATGAGCTATACAAATCCGGTTCTTCTGAAAACACTGTTGGTTTCATTGGTAGAAGAGGCTGGTATTTCTGCGTCTGATATTACGGTATATGACGTATCCCGGCTTTTTCCCGATTATATGGTAGAAATGTGTACTGGCGGCATATTGGAGGGCGTTCATTTTGTAGACCGAAAAAACGGCGTTGCTGATAAAAATGCACCGATTCACTGGTCCTATGAGTTTAGCGGAGCAGTGAATTACCTGCCGACCTGCGTGACAGAGGCAGACTATATGATTAACCTGGCAAATCTGAAAGGACACAGTTACGGAATCACTCTTTGTGGAAAAAATCATTTTGGTTCTTTTATCAATGGGAATGAAATGCGTCCACCAGAAGGGGCAAACCTGCACCAGTTTCTGACGAGGAATGAAATGGATGCCTACAGTCCTCTTACAGATTTGATGGCAAATGAACAGCTTGGGGGGAAAACGGTATTGTATATGCTGGATGCACTGATTTGTGCCCCGTCTGAGGGTAGTTCTATTACAAGGGATAATTCCAGATGGCAGCAGGAGCCTTTTCATGGGAATTACACATCCAGTGTGTTTGTTTCACAGGACCCGGTTGCGATTGACTCCGTCGGGGCAGATTTTCTAATCAATGAGCCGGCAGTCACGGATAATAACGGGGCATTGAAAGATAACCCCAATGTAGAGAATTATCTGCATGAGGCTGGTCTTGTAAGTAATGCTTCCTCCGGAAATGTATATTACAATGGGAATGGCAAAAAAGTGACGAATCTCGGCGTTCATGAACACTGGAATAATCCGGTCAGCAAAAAGTACAGCCGCAATCTCGGAAAGAAAGAGGGCATTGAATTAGTGAAAATAAAGTAGGTTTTTAGCATTGTATTGTAAAAGATAATTCGTGTTGTGGATTGGGTATCTTAGGAAATCCATATTGTTCCAGACTGTGCATAACATTTTTTATTATAAAGGATATATTACTCCTGCTAACAGGTACAAAGCATACAATATATACAAGTCCGCCCTTATGCGCAGGGCAAATAAAACCCCGTTTTTCATCGGAATCTGTTAATCGGAGTAAATATATATCATAGCGTGTTTTCATATAAAAATCAAATTCCTGACTGGGAAGTATTTCTTCTGGAATTACATGAACAGGAGTCAGCATACAACCGTTTAAGTAAAAACTATTGCTGTTAAAATGTACCTGGCAATTATGCTTTCTCTTTTTCTTTGTATAAATTCAAACATTTTTTATCACTCCATATTCGTTCTCTGTCAGCTTATTGTACTTCAATTTGGACTATAGTCAAGTAAGTAGACACAGAAAAGTATAAAATTTTTCAGCAAATGAAGTTTAAGCAAATTTAATGGAAGTGAGTTTGTATTTGTGATAAAATAGTGCCGTTAAACAATTTGATAAAAGGAAAAGTATCGGGACAAAGTGGAGTTTATTATGAAAAAGAGGAAAAACTGTTTTAAACTTGTATATTTGGTATTTGTATATGCATTTAGTCTGGCGGGCTGCTCTAACAATTTTGATGCAGAACAATGGTCAGTAACTTTCCATGACGAAAGAAAGAGAGTATTTTAATACAGGCAGACAGGATAATTGTAAAGATATGGTTGTGGAATGAAGCCAACTGTGTTATATTAATGAAACAAAAGCAGTTGTATTAGAGTATTATGAAGAAAGGACAAGCCACAGGACAATACCATCTGCAAAATCTGTGGCACCATAAAACAATGAATAAAATCAGAACCAGATTTGCACCAAGCCCGACCGGAAGAATGCATGTGGGAAATCTCCGTACAGCACTGTATGCCTATCTTGTAGCAAAGCATGCGGGCGGTGACTTTATATTAAGAATTGAGGATACTGACCAGGAACGCTATTTGGAGGGCGCGGTGGACATTATTTACCGTACCTTAAAGGAAACCGGGCTGATTCATGACGAGGGGCCGGATAAGGACGGGGGTTGCGGACCCTATGTGCAGAGTAAACGCCAGGAGCAGGGTATCTATCTGGAATATGCGAAGAAACTGATTGAAAAAGGCGAAGCCTATTACTGTTTCTGCGATAAAGAACGTCTGGAACATTTAAAAACCACAGTGGCAGGCAAGGAAATTTCCATTTACGACAAGCACTGTCTGTCCCTTTCCAAAGAAGAAATAGAAGCAAACCTTGCCGCAGGAAAGCCGTATGTCATAAGACAGAACAACCCGACGGAAGGAACCACCACCTTCTGCGATGAAATCTATGGGGATATTACTGTGGATAATGCGGAACTGGATGATATGATACTGATAAAATCCGACGGTTATCCGACCTACAATTTTGCTAACGTGGTGGACGACCATCTGATGGGGATTACCCATGTGGTGCGCGGTAACGAATACCTGTCCTCCTCGCCGAAGTACAACCGTCTGTATGAGGCGTTTGGCTGGGAAGTGCCGGTATATATTCACTGTCCGCTCATTACCGACGAAAACCACCAGAAGCTTTCCAAGCGGTGCGGACATTCCTCCTTCGAGGATTTAATCGAACAGGGATTTCTGACAGAAACCGTGGTAAACTTTGTAGCGCTGCTTGGCTGGAGTCCTGCGGATAACCAGGAAATCATGACAATGCAGGAGATGATAGATAAATTTGACTATCTTCATATGAGCAAATCGCCGGCTGTGTTTGACTATACCAAGTTAAAATGGATGAACGGCGAATACCTGAAAAAAATGGATGCTGACCAGTTTTATGAAATGGCGCTTCCATATATAAAAGAGGTAATTACAAAGGATTACGACCTTAAAAAGATTGCCCGGATGGTACAGACACGTATCGAAATCTTCCCGGATATCAGAGAGCATATCGACTTTTTTGAGGAGCTTCCGGAGTATGATGCGGCAATGTACACCCATAAGAAAATGAAAACGAATGAACAGACAAGCCTTCTTGTACTCACAGAGCTTCTGCCGGTTCTGGAGGAGCAGGAGGATTACAGCAATGACGCGCTGTATGCGGTACTGTTAAAATACGTGGAAGAAAAAGGCTGCAAAAACGGTTATGTCATGTGGCCGCTGCGTACAGCAGTATCCGGTAAACAGATGACACCCGGAGGCGCGACAGAGCTTATGGAAGTACTGGGAAAAGAAGAATCCCTTGCACGTATCCGTAAGGGAATAAAGCTTCTTGGGGGTACAGATGAATTATAATCAGTCTCAGCAGACGGCCATCTCACACAGGGATGGCCCGATGCTTGTTCTGGCGGGACCCGGTTCCGGAAAGACCGCCGTAATTACCCAGAGGACAGTCAGTTTAATAGAAGAGTACGGGGTGAATCCGGCAAACATTCTTGTGATTACATTCACCCGTGCAGCGGCACAGGAAATGAAGCAGCGTTTTCTGGAAAAGACAGGGGAGGGCAGTACCCGTGTGACTTTTGGAACCTTTCATGCCGTCTTTTTTATGGTACTCAAATATGCCTACCACTTTGAGGGCAGCAATATCGTAACAGAGGATAAAAGATACCAGTTTATGCGTGAAATCCTGTCCCGCCATCATCTGGAATGTCAGGATGAAAATGAGCTGGTTTCAGATATTCTTTCCGAGATATCAAAAATAAAAAATGAGCGGATTCCGCTGGAAAGCTTTTATTCCAGCCACTGCGGGGAAGAAGTTTTCCGAAAAATCTACGGGGATTATGACAGATGTCTGAAACAGCACAGGCTGATAGATTTTGACGACATGCTGACTTATACCTATGAGCTTTTTTCGCAGAGAAAGGATATCCTTCTTGCCTGGCAGAAAAAGTACCGTTATATTCTGATTGATGAATTTCAGGATATCAATCCCATCCAGTGGGACATTATGAAGATGCTTGCGGCAAGGGAGCAGAATCTTTTTATTGTGGGTGATGACGACCAGTCCATCTACCGTTTCCGCGGTTCAAAACCGGAAATTATGCTTGGATTTAAGAAAGATTATCCTGCAGCAGAGCAGGTGGCATTAAGCGTAAACTACCGCTGCACAAAATCCATTACAGAGGCGGCGAAAAATCTGGTATCCCATAACAAAAAGCGTTATCCGAAAGAAATACAGGCATACAAAAAAGACGAAACATGTCCTGTTGTCTTTGAACAGTTTGAGGACCAGCAGAGAGAATGCAGTTATATTGCCGAAAGTATCAGAAAGGCGCATGAAAGAGGCGTGCCTTATGAAAGAATGGCGGTGCTGTTTCGGACAAACACCCAGCCGCGCCAGCTGATGGAAAAGCTGGTATCTGTAAACATCCCCTTCCAGGCAAAGGACAGGATTCCGAATCTTTACGACCACTGGATTGCAAGGGATTTTTTAACCTACATAAGGCTTGCGCAGGGCAGTGACAAAAGGGCTGATTTTTTATCCGTTATGAACAAACCGAACCGTTATATCGGGCGTGACAGCCTGTACGGGGAAGAGATTGAGTTTGGCGAATGGATGAAAATGTATGAGGAACAGCCGTGGATTGCAAAGCGGATTGAGCAGATGTGGCACGACGTGAAGCTGTTAAACAATATGAGCCCGTATGCCGCAGTTAATTTTATCAGGCGTGGAATTGGCTATGACGACTATATTGCGGATTATGCGGATTACAGGAATGCAGATAAAGAAGAACTGTATGAAACCGCAGATGAAATCCTTTCTATAGCAAAAAATTATAAGACGCTTGAAGAATGGTTTACCCATATAGAGGAATATAAAACCGAATTAAAAAAGCAGGCAGAAAAAAGCAGGCGGGCAGACCATGCCGTGACGCTTGCCACACTGCACAGTTCCAAGGGACTGGAATTTAAGCAGGTGTTTCTTCTGGATGCCAATGAGGGGGTTATGCCTTATAAAAAGGCGGTTCTGGAAGCTGATATAGAAGAGGAGCGGAGACTTTTTTATGTGGGAATGACGCGGGCGGAGGAAAAACTGACAATCTGCTCGGTGAAGATGATGGGAAACAGGGAAACCGGTCCGTCCCGGTTTATCAGGGAATGCAATATGCCTGCACAGGGCAGGCATACGGCTTATTCCTCTTCTTCATCCATTTCTTCATAAAGATTTTCATCCAGAAATTCATCAAAACGGTCAGCGGCAACTTCATATTCCGCGTCGTCGTCAATAATGTCAATCTGCGGGAGACCTTCTGCATCCTCGGCATAACGGTACAGGTAAACTTCTCCTTCTTCATTTTCCGTACCGTCAGGATTTAACGGCATCAGAGCGATATAATCACGTCCGCCGGCTTCAAAAATGGTCAGGATTTCACATTCTACTTCACCATTGTCCAGTTCCAGCGTGACGCGGATATCGTCAGCTTCCTCCGGTCTTACCGGAATCGCAATTTGTTTTTCTTTCATATGAGAACCTCTTTTTCATGTTTTTGTAATGAAACTATTATAAACTCTGGCAGCAGGGCTTGTCAATTGATAAATATATTGAAAGAAAAAACTATACAAAAAGCGTTGAAAAGGTTATAATTTAACGTAGCAGCACAGGGGGCGTGGAGGATGGTCTGAGGGGACAGACTCCATGCAAAGTACATAATATGGACGGTAAAGAATGAAAACAATAATAAGAGAAGGCGATTATGCAAAGCTTGGAGTTGCTTTGCAGCAGGAATGGACGGTTTTCACATTTTGTGGAGAGAAAGAAGACCAGTGCGCGGTAGTGCTTGTGGAAAAGAATGGTGATGCGGTCAGAAGAATTGAAGTTCCGGAAGAATATTGTCTGGGATCTTTGCGTTCTGTAGCCGTTAAGAATCTGACAGTGGAAGATTATGTTTATTATTTTGAGATAAATGGGAAAAGAGTTATGGATCCGTATGCACACGGAATTATGGGAAGGTACCAGTGGAATGATCTTTCCCGTAAGAAAAACCGGTATGAGGTATACGGAGAATTTATACCGGATACATTTGACTGGGGAAAAGACCGTGCACCGGAGGTTAAACGCGCGCAGATGGTGATGTATAAGCTCCATGTGCGCGGATTTACCATGGATTCCGGCACAAAGAGCACGCCTGGAACGTTCCGTGCGCTTATCAACCGGATTCCCTACCTGAAAAAGCTTGGCATTACGACCGTGGAGCTGATGCCGGTATATGAGTTTGAGGAATTTGAACTTCCGAAAGAACCAAAAAAGCTTCCGAAATACATCCAGTGGCGGGAGGAAAACACCGATATTATCAAACCGCCGAAAAAACAGGAACAGAAAATACCAAAGCTCAATTACTGGGGCTACAAAAAGGGGGAGTATTTTGCTGTCAAGGCTTCCTATGCTCAGGAACCGCAGAAGGCGTCACAGGAGTACAAAACACTGGTTAAAAAACTGCATGAAAACCGGCTTGAATGTGTGATGGAGATGTATTTTCCGGAAGACACAAACCATAACCTGGTACTTGAAGTCCTGCGGTACTGGGTGCTGGAGTACCATGTGGACGGATTTCACCTGCTGGGTACAAATCTTCCCGTAACAGCAATCGTACAGGATGCTTTTTTAAGCAGGACCAAAATCTTTTATACCGGGTTTGACGAGAATTCCATCAATAAAAAGCGTAAATATAAAAACTTGTATATATACAAGGATGAATATATGTATCCTGTCAGACGGATGCTGAACCATCAGAACGGCAATATGCGCGATTTTGTGGACCAGCAGCGCAAACAGGGATACCACTGGGGCTATGTAAACTTTATTGCCAGCAACAACGGGTTTACGCTTGCGGATCTGTTTATGTACAACGAAAAGCACAACGAGGCAAACGGTGAAAACAACCAGGATGGAAGTATCTGGAATTTTAGCAGCAATTACGGCGCAGAAGGGCCTACCAGAAAGAAATACATAGGTACCATCCGCCGGATGAAGTGGCGCAACAGCATGGTTATGCTTTTTCTGGCGCAGGGCGTACCGCTGGTCTGGGCAGGGGATGAAATGTGCAATTCCCAGCAGGGGAATAATAATGCCTACTGCCAGGATAACCCGACCGGATGGCTGAACTGGAAAAACGAAAGCACGCACCGCAGGGAAATCCGTTTTTTCCGGCAGATGCTGGAATTTCGGAAAAAACATCCGGCTGTGGCGAATGAACAGCCGTTCCAGTATGCGGACTACCGTTCCCTGGGATTTCCGGATTTGTCCTTCCACGGCGAAAATGCGTGGATTTCGGACTCGTTCCACGGGCGGCAGTGTCTGGGTATGATGTACTGCGGCGGCTATGCATACAATGAAAAAGAAATAAAAAGTATTAAAAATGCAGAAGATGTATATGTGGCATATAATTTTATGTTTTCCATGTCGGCACTTGCGCTTCCAAAGCTTCCCAGGGGCCGGCACTGGTATCTGGTGATTGATACCGCAAATGACAAAACGCCGTTTCTGGAAGCTCCCCTGCTCTGCGAAAAAGACAGGGTTAATATCCGTCCGCAGGCAATCTGCGTGCTGGTAAGCAAAAGGGCGCCCCAGGAAGAAAAACCAGTAAAAAGGAAGCAGGTGAAAGAATAAATGTTGAAAGCCTGGAAACATTTTTGTACAATTACAAAGCACAGGCATCTCGTGATGGCCGGCTGCTTTCGGGTGGGACTTTACCGCCAGGGGCTGCTGCATGACCTTTCCAAATATACTCCCACGGAGTTTCTGGTGGGGTGCAGGTATTATAAAGGATATATGAGCCCGAATAACGCGGAGCGCGAGGACAGGGGATATTCCCAGGCATGGCTCCACCATAAGGGGCGCAACAGACACCATATGGAGTACTGGATTGATTACGCAGTCGCAAAGGACGAGGGGGAAGAACATTCCGGGATGACCGGAATGAAAATGCCCGTCCGTTATGTGGCGGAAATGTTTGTGGACCGTGTCTGTGCATCCAAAAACTACCAGAAGGACAAATACAAAGACGGGAATCCGCTTGCCTATTTTGAAAAAGGGCGGGACAGGTATATGATTCATAAGGACACAGAAGCGCTCCTTGAGTATCTGCTGACGATGCTGGCAAAAAAAGGTGAAAAAGAAACATTTTCCTTTGTAAAAAATGAACTTTTAAAAGGGCGTGTTCCGTATGAAAAAGAAGAATTAAACCGCAGAATAAAGGCACTGTAGCATGCAGTGTCTCTTCTTTTTTTGGGGGAAAAGCACAGAAAAGACTTATTGCACATAGAATATAGAAAGTCATTGTAAAAGGGTGTCCCGTGAAAACATTTTTGGTTCCACTGTCACCGGAGGAGGAAGCGGACTGCCTGAATCGGTTGAAAAATGGGGAGCGTGCGGCAAAGGAAGAACTGATTCTGCATAATATGCGGCTGGTTGCCCATGTGGCAAAAAAGTATGTGAATGCAGAGGAGGATGCAGAGGATTTGATATCCATCGGAACCATCGGGTTACTCAAGGCAGTAGACAGCTTTAAGCCGGACTACGGAAGCCGTTTTGCCACATATGCGATCCGGTGCATCGATAATGAAATGCTTATGTATTTCCGCAGTAAAAAGAAAACACGCGGGGAAGTATCACTTTTTGAACCGATTGGAACAGATAAAGAAGGAAACCAGATTCAGCTTGTGGATGTGCTCGAATACCATGACAGCAACGTGGCGGAGGCAGTAGCAAGGCGGGAGCAGATACAGAAAATCAGGGAAAACATGGAATCCGTGTTAAACGGCAGGGAAGTGTTTATTATCCAGAGACGTTACGGACTGGGGGGAGAACGGGAACTGACGCAGCGTGAAATAGCGAAAACCCTGGGGATTTCCCGTTCCTATGTTTCACGTATGGAAAAAAAGGCTCTGATGAAACTGAAAAAGATTATATCGGATTAAATTTACAAAAAAAGAAAATAATGGTGTAAAAAGATGAATTTTATGGTAAGATGGATTCATCTTTTTTCATTTATGTACTGCGTTCGTTCCCGGCTGTTGGAAACGAGGTGTCAATGTACAGTACAGTTATAACCGCCATGCTTGACGGTATCCGCGCAGTAACAGTACGCGTGGAAGCGGATATCAGTGCGGGCCTGCCTGCCTTTGAAATGGTCGGCTGCCTTTCATCCGAGGTGCGGGAAGCGAAAGAACGTGTCCGCACCGCGCTTCATAACTGCGGGATAGTTCTTCCCGCAAAACGTATTACCATAAACCTTTCCCCGGCAAATATCAGAAAATCAGGAACCGGATTTGATCTGCCAATCGCCATTGCTCTGATGGCTGCAATGGGACAGCTGGCGTCCGAAAGCTGTCAGGATGTTCTGTTTCTGGGTGAGCTGAACTTAAGCGGCGGGATTCTGCCCATACGCGGCGTGCTTCCGGTCGTTTCAGACAAACTGGCGGACAATATGCATACATTTGTCATCCCCAAAGACAACCTGCGTGAGGCGAAACTGGTAAAAGGCGCCAGGGTTTACGGATTTTCCTCGCTCCCGGAAGTAATCGCATACTTAAAAGGGGAAGATTATGAAAGCCAGGCGCTGCAAAAGCCTTCTGCCGCAAAAATCCGGAAAACAGCGGATTTTTCTGATATAAACGGACAGCTTTTTTTAAAACGTGCGGCGGAAATTGCAGCATCCGGCATGCATAATATGCTGATTGTCGGACCGCCCGGAGCCGGAAAGACCATGGTTTCAGAACGGATTGCATCCATCCTGCCGCCCCTGACAGAAGAAGAAAAAATGGAATTATCCAAAATATACAGCATCTGCGGGCTTCTTTCCGGGGCGGATACACTGATAAGCGAACGGCCGTTTCGAAGTCCCCACCATACCGTAAGCCCGGCAGGACTTGCCGGAGGGGGAGCGGACCTCCGTCCGGGGGAAATCTCCCTGGCACACCACGGGGTACTGTTTTTAGACGAACTGCCGGAATTTGCAAAATCCACGCTGGAAATATTAAGGCAGCCGCTGGAAGACAAAACAATCCGTATCACGCGCGTAAGGGGAAGCGTCACCTATCCGTCGGATTTTCTGCTGCTTGCATCCATGAATCCCTGCAACTGCGGCTATTATCCTGATATGCAGAAATGCCGCTGTACGCCGGCGTCCATAAAACGCTATTTCGGGCATCTTTCACAGCCGCTTCTTGACCGGATGGATATCTGCGTGCAGGCTCCCGGCGTTTCGTATATGGAGCTGACAGGCAGAGGAACTAATGAAAGCTCGGAAACAGTCAGGAAACGTGTCTGCGCCTGCCATGAAATCCAGATTAAGCGGTTTCAGAATGAGGATTTCTGCCATAACAGCCGGATTCCTCCGGTCCGCCTGAATGAATACTGCCGGCTTGGGGAAAAAGAACAGCAGTACATGGAAAGCATGTACAAAAAAATGTCCCTGACTGCCAGAACCTACCACAAAGTGCTAAGGGTGGCGCGGACGATTGCGGATCTGGACGGTTCCGAAAACATCCGGCTTAAGGACTTAACGGAAGCCGTCTGTTACCGTGAGCTGAACCACCAGTTTACAGGAGGTGGGGAATGAGTAAATATGCTTACTGGCTTTCAAATATCAGGGGAATGACCGCGTATAAAATCGCACGTCTGAAGCAGGAGGGATACCTTGCCAGGGATGTATACGGTCTTGGGGAATCTGCGCTTTTTCAAATGGGATTTCTTCGGGAAGAGGATGTGGAGCATATAATTACAAGCAAAAAATCATGGAATCTGGAACGGGAGTGGCAGCATATGATGGAACAGGGCATTGGATTTGTTTCCCTTGAAGATGAAAATTATCCAAAGAAACTGGCTGCCATCGTCCATGCGCCTTATGCCCTTTATTATACCGGAAGCCTGCCGGATGAAGATAAAACAAGAGTTGCAATTGTCGGGGCGCGTACCAGAAGCGCTTATGGGAACAGTGTTGCGGAGGAGCTTGGAAAAGCCCTTGCCAGGCTGGGCGTGGAAGTTATCAGCGGTATGGCGCACGGCATTGATGCGGACGGGCACAGGGGAGCACTGGACGGGGGCGGTAAAACCTATGCAGTACTTGGATGCGGCGTCAATGTCTGTTATCCGAAGTCAAACCGTTATCTGTATGAAAAAATCCGCTGCCATGGCGGCATTTTATCAGAATATGCCCCGCATACCCAGCCTCATCCCGCGTTTTTTCCCCAGCGGAACCGGATTATATCCGGACTTTCGGATTATACTGTTGTCATAGAGGCAAGAATAAAAAGCGGTTCACTGATTACAGCAGATTTTGCAATGGAACAGGGAAGGGAAGTTTATGCGCTTCCCGGAAGAATTACTGACAGCTTAAGTCAGGGCTGCAACCGGTTGATTGCGCAGGGTGCAGGCGCGTTGACATCTGTGGAGGATTTTTTAAAGGAATTGCAGTTAGACAATACAAACTTGTGTCACCAGATAAATTTTCATAAAAATCTTCTTGAAAAAGATGAAATGATGGTGTATAGTTTGTTTGATTTTTGTCCTGTCGGTCTGGGGACGCTGGTGGAGCAGACAGAGTATGGACTGTCTGAGATGCTGGATATACTCGGGCGGCTGGAACAAAAAGGTTTTGTAAAGGAAACAATTCCGAATTTTTATGTAAACACAGTCTGATATATAAAGGAGCACCTATGGCTAAGTATCTGGTTATCGTGGAGTCACCTGCAAAGGTGAAGACCATAAAAAAATTTCTTGGAAAAAATTATGAGGTGATGGCGTCAAACGGGCATGTGCGTGACCTGCCGAAAAGCCAGATGGGTTTTTCGCCGGAGAACGATTTTGAACCGAAATACATTACCATCCGCGGAAAGGGG
Source organism: uncultured Lachnospiraceae bacterium (assembly GCA_947566705.1). Classification (GTDB taxonomy): domain Bacteria; phylum Bacillota; class Clostridia; order Lachnospirales; family Lachnospiraceae; genus Roseburia. The sequence goes on from CANOLA010000046.1 coordinate 15,822, forward strand.
GATATTCTCGCAAAACTGCGGAAAGAAGTAAAGAAAGCGGAGAAAATTTATCTTGCAACTGACCCGGACCGCGAAGGGGAGGCAATTTCGTGGCATCTGATGAAAGCATTGAAGCTTGAAGACAAGGATGTCAGGCGTATCAGCTTTAACGAGATTACAAAGACGGCGGTCAAAGCCTCTTTAAAAGAGCCCCGTGAAATAGACATGGGGCTTGTAGATGCCCAGCAGGCAAGAAGAATGCTGGACCGTATGGTGGGTTACAGGATCAGCCCGCTGCTCTGGGCAAAGGTAAAGCGCGGCTTAAGTGCCGGAAGGGTGCAGTCCGTGGCACTTAGGATTGTATGTGACCGTGAGGAGGAGATTGATGCATTTATACCGGAGGAATACTGGTCCCTGGAGGCAGAGCTTCTTGCGGAGGGTGAAAAGAAGCCGGTAACAGCAAAGCTGGCGGATAAAAACGGAAAGAAGTTCGAAATACATTCCAAAGAAGAGATGGACCAGATACTGTCAGAAGTAAAGGATTGTTCCTTTGTGGTGCGGGATATCAAAAAGGGGGAGCGGACCAAAAAGGCACCGCTTCCCTTTACCACCAGTACACTGCAGCAGGAGGCTTCCAAGGCGTTAAACTTTCCGATATCCAAGACCATGCGTATCGCCCAGCAGCTTTATGAAGGGGTGGATATCAAAGGACAGGGTACAGTTGGTATTATCACTTACCTTCGTACGGATTCCGTCCGCATTTCTGAGGAGGCGGATGCTGCTGCAAGGGCTTTTATCGAGGAAAATTACGGCACAGACTATCTGTCTGCGGGAGAGGGGACGAAAAAGAGCGGAACAAAGATACAGGATGCACACGAGGCTATCCGGCCGACCGATATCACGCGCGTTCCGTCAGAAATCAAGGATTCCTTAAGCCGTGACCAGTTCAGGCTTTACCAGTTAATCTGGAAACGTTTTGCGGCAAGCCGCATGGCAAACGCTGTATATGAAACAATGACGGTCAACATAGGTCTGGGGGATTACACCTTCCGTGTATCAACATCCAATGTTGCCTTTGACGGATTCATGCTTGCCTACACCGAAGCGGATGAGGAGAAGCCGGAAAAGCAGGCAGCGTTTAAATCACTGGATGAAAATACAAAGCTCTCCCTTGTGGAGTTTCAGCCAAAACAGCATTTTACACAGCCGCCGGCGCACTATACGGAAGCCTCCCTTGTCAAAACGCTTGAAGAGCTTGGAATCGGGCGGCCAAGTACCTATTCGCCGACCATTACTACAATTATTGCCAGAAGATATGTCACAAAGGAAAACAAAAACCTTTATGTGACAGAAATTGGAACTGTTGTAAATGCCATTATGAAAGAGTCTTTTTCCACCATTGTGGATGAGCATTTTACGGCAAACATGGAATCCCTTCTGGACAGCGTGGCAGAAGGACAGGTGAACTGGAAAACAGTTGTATCCAACTTTTATCCGGATTTGGAAAAAGCGGTACAGGCGGCAGAGGAAGAGCTGGAAAAGATTACCATTGAGGATGAGGTGACAGAGGAAATCTGTGAGCTCTGCGGCAGAAACCTGGTAATTAAATACGGACCGCACGGCAAGTTTCTTGCGTGTCCGGGATTTCCGGACTGCAGGAACACGAAACCGTATTATGAGAAAATCGGCGTGGAATGTCCAAAGTGCGGAAAGGATGTTGTTATTAAAATGACGCGCAAGGGCAGAAGGTATTATGGATGTATTGATAATCCGGAGTGCGAGTTTATGAGCTGGGGACGGCCGGTAACAAAAAAATGTCCGCGCTGCGGGGGCTATATGGTAGAAAAAGGAAATAAACTTGCCTGTGCGGATGAACACTGCGGCTATACAGAAGCAAAGGAAAAAGAAAATTAATGTAATTTTATCCATGCTTATTGTATTGTCAGAAAAATTATGATAACATGGAACAGTAAAACAGCGAAAATTGTCACAGGGGAAAGTGAGAGGTAACCAAATGAGCGTTCAGCTTCTGGATAAGACCAGAAAAATTAACAAGCTGCTTCATAACAATAATTCATCAAAAGTTGTATTTAATGATATCTGCGGGGTACTGACTTCAATTCTGGATTCAAACATTCTTGTAATCAGCAGGAAAGGAAAGGTACTTGGTTCCGGCAGCTGCAGGGGCATGGAGGAGTTAAAAGAACTCATTGTTGATGAAGTTGGCGGTTTTATCGATCCTGAACTGAACGAACGTCTTCTGGGCATTCTTTCCACAAAAGAGAATGTCAATCTTGAGACGCTTGGATTTGGTGAGGAATCCAGGCCGTACCGTGCAATCATTACGCCTATTGACATTGCAGGAGAGCGTCTGGGTACGCTTTTTGAATACCGGTGCGGGCAGGAGTATAACATAGACGATATTATACTTACAGAGTATGGAACCACGGTCGTAGGGCTTGAAATGATGCGCTCCGTTAATGAGGAGAATGCAGAAGAGGAAAGGAAGATTGCGATTGTCAGATCTGCAATCAGTACCCTTTCGTTTTCAGAGCTTGAGGCGATTATTCATATTTTTGAGGAATTAGACGGCAGCGAAGGGATTCTGGTTGCCAGCAGGATTGCAGACAAGGCGGGGATTACCCGTTCTGTGATTGTAAATGCGCTCCGCAAATTTGAAAGTGCCGGCGTGATTGAATCACGTTCTTCCGGCATGAAAGGCACATACATTAAAGTAATCAATGATGTTGTGTTTGAGGAGATTGAGGAGCTGAAGAGGAAGAATCTGCATTAACAAAATAAGCCATGGATGGCAGAAATTAGGGGCATATACTGGCGATATAGCCCTTTTTTACATGTAAAATGTCGTTTTTTATGAAAAAACACTTGTAATTTAGCGGAAGTATACTATAATTAGTATGATAGAGTAATTGTGGATACTAGATGAAGGGGGCGAAAAAATGATTAGTACGAACGCTTTCAACTACATAAATGTGTTGGATAAGGCTGCTGATGCGAGCTGGAAAAGAGAGAATGTCATTATCAACAATCTATCAAATGTAGACACTCCTGGATACAAGCGCAAGGATTTAAGCTTTGAAGGAGTGCTGCGCGAGGCAATGGGACACTGCCAGAGTGAGTCTCTTACAGAAAAGGTTGACAGTCTGCAGGCGGAACTTAAGGACCTGAATCCGTCGGTATATACAGACCTTGAGAATTATTCCTACCGTCTGGATACCAACAACGTGGATGTGGATGTGGAAGAAGCTGAGTTTGCGTCAGAGCAGATTCGTTACCAGGGCCTGATTGCTGCAATTAACAATGAGTTTAACAGTCTGCAGACAGTGCTTAACTGATGTTTGGCTTGAAAAAGGAGGAATGAAAAATGGCATTATTACAGGCGTTTAACATCAGCGCCTCCGGAATGACAGCTGAGCGTTTCCGGATGGACATAATAGCAGAAAATATTGCAAATATACACACGACAAGAACAGAAAACGGAGAACCGTACCGCCGTAAGATTGTAACTTTCCAGGCAAGGCCGGTGACATCTTTTTCCGAGATTTATTCTGCATCCAAAAATGCGGCAATCGGAAACGGTGTAAAGGTGGTTTCTGTAAAAGAAGATACAAAGACGAATTTTGTCATGACCTATGACCCGGCAAATCCGGATGCAGATGAAAACGGATATGTTTCTTATCCAAATGTAAATACAGTGACAGAGATGACAAATCTGATTGATGCACAGCGTGCCTATGAGGCAAATGCAGCTGCATTTGAAGGTACCAAGAGTATTGCGCAGACGGGACTTTCCATCGGTCAGTAAAAACCAGTTATAATTTAAGTTTTAAAAATATTATCTGAAAAGTGAGGGACGGATGATGGATATTTCAATGTTGTCTGGTGTGACATCGGATTATCTTAATACATATGCGAAACAGGAGGGGCTTCTTCCTACAGATGACGACTCATTCAGTACAGTGCTGGATGCAGCCATGAAATCACTGGAAGAAACAAATAGCCTGAAAAAAACAGCTGAATCAGAGGAAATGCGTTTTATGCTTGGGGATGTGGAAAACACACATGACCTTTTAATTGCAGAAGTGAAGTCGGTTACTGCCCTGCAGTATACGAACGCAGTAAAGAATAAACTGATTGAAGGTTATAAAGAACTGATGCAGATGCAGGTATAAAAATTAAGAGAGGTTTGACATGCCAGAACAAGTACAAAATATACTCACCCGTATGGGGGAGTGGTGGAAAAAGTTTAATATCAGGCAGAAGGCATTGATGCTCAGCCTGACAGCAATCGTGCTTCTTTCCCTTGGGATTCTCGCGGTTGTGGTGACGCGTCCTACATATGTTCCGCTGATTGACTGTGAAAACGCCAAGATGGCGAGTGAGGTCAAGCAGCTTCTTGATGACAATGGTTCGATTAAGTATAAGGTAGTGGATACCATACACTTTGAAGTGGAAGCTTCTGATGAAAATAATGCAAATATGCTGCTTGGTTCCAACAACATTTCTACCATGGGATACGACCTGACAAAGGCCGATATCAGCAAGGTGGTTGACGGAAGCTTTTCGACGACAGAGGCGGATAAGCAGAAGTTATACAAGCAGTATCTGGAAACCAAGATGGCGGAGGACTTAGCGTCCAGTGTCCTTGTTGAGTCCGCGACTGTTTCCCTTGATATTCCGGTGGATGACGGTACGCTGATTTCCCGGATGCAGGACAGCTCTGCAAGTGTTTCGCTTGCGCTGACCGGGGAAATGGACGAGGAGCAGGCATATGCTATTGCAAGGTTTGTCGCAACAGCGCTGGGGAATGATTCTCTGAAAAACATTACACTTATTAACCAGAAGAATGCAAAAATTTTATTCTCCGGGGCTGACATGGAATCAGATTCCATGATTGCCACAAACAATTTAAGCACGCAGCGGAAAGCGTCCGCTGATGTGGAAAAAAGAATAAAGGATATGCTTGTGGATTCCGGTATGTATTCAGATGTACAGGTTGGATTAAACCTTGACATGAGCTTTGACAAATCGGAAATTACAGAGCATGATTTTTCCCATCCGGAAGGTCAGGACAACGGTGAACTGGTAAGAAGCCATGATGCGGAATCCAGCTCAACAGGAGGACAAGCGGCAGTGCCGGGAACAGATTCCAATGATGAAAACACTTATCTGACACAGGACGGGGAAGTATCAAGTTCCAGCACCTCCGAGCAGGACCGGTGGTATAACCCGAATGAGAAGATTACCAAGACTACGAACAGCGGCGGAAAGATTAATTATGACACTGGTACGGTTGCAGTTGCTGCCACACGTTTTGTGATTTATGATGAAGCGCAGCTGAAAGCAAGCGGTGAGCTGGATGATATGTCATTTGATGAATTTAAGGCAGCGCACAGCGACCCGGTAAGGGTTGATGTAACCCAGGAAGAAATTGACATGGTTGCAAAGGCAGCCGGGTTTCAGGCGGCAAATGTTTCTTTTGTCTGCTATGAACGTCCGCAGTTTGTTGAGGCGGAGAGAAAAAATATCGGCGTAACGGATATTTTACAGATCGTGCTTGCTGTTTTGATTTTTGCACTGCTTGGTTATGTAGTGTTCAGGAGTACAAGAAAGCAGAAAGAGGAGGAGCCGGAGCCGGAAATTTCGGTGGATGCACTGCTTGAGGCAACTGCAGATGTGGCGACAGACAGTTTGGAAGATATTGGATATGCAGAAAAGTCTGAAACAAGACTGTTAATTGAGAAGTTTGTTGATGAAAATCCGGATGCAGTGGCACTTCTGCTGCGAAACTGGTTAAATGAGGATTGGGAGTAGTTTATGGGAGAATCTTATACAGGAGTACAGAAAGCAGCAATTCTTTTGATTACGCTTGGACCGGAGAAGGCTGCCACAATCTTTAAACACCTGAAGGAAGATGAGATTGAAGAGCTGACACTTGAGATTGCAAATACAAGAAGTGTTTCGCCTCAGGTGAAGGAAACCATTTTAGAAGAATTTTATCAGGTGTGTCTTGCACAGCAGTATATTGCAGAAGGCGGTATCGGATATGCCAAGAAGCTGCTGGAGCAGGCACTTGGAGAAGACAAGGCGCAGGGCGTTATTGCAAAACTGACGGCGTCCCTGCAGGTGCGTCCGTTTGAATTTGTCAGAAAGACGGAGCCAAGCCAGCTGTTAAACTTTATTCAGGATGAGCATCCGCAGACGATTGCCATGATTTTGTCTTATCTGTCATCGGCACAGGCATCCCTTGTACTTGGTGCGCTGCCTCCTGAAAAGCAGGCAGATGTCGCGAAGCGTATTGCAACAATGGACCGGACTTCGCCGGATGTGATTAAAGAAGTGGAGCGCGTTCTGGAACGGAAGCTTGCATCGCTGGTAAACCAGGATTACACCATTGTCGGCGGTATCGACGCGATTGTAAGTATCTTAAACAGCGTGGACCGCGGAACAGAAAAGCATATTATGGAATCTCTGGAAATCGAAGAGCCGGAACTTGCAGACGAGATCCGCAAGAAGATGTTCGTATTCGAGGATATCCTTCTTCTCGACGACCGTGCAATCCAGCGTGTGCTGCGTGAAGTGGAAAACAGTGACCTTGAGCTGGCATGTAAGAATACGCCGGAAGAGGTTCAGAATGTAATCTTTAAGAACCTGTCCAAGCGTCTTGCTGCAATGATCAAGGAAGACATGGAGTTTATGGGACCTGTACGTATGAAGGATGTTGAGGAGGCGCAGCAGAAGATTGTTGGTGTCATCCGAAAGCTTGAGGATGCAGGTGAAATTGTAATTTCCCGTGGCGGAGGTGACGATATCGTTGTCTAATTTATTAAAGCAGTGTTTCATTACCCAGGCGGAGAACGAGATTCGGATCATCAATTCCAATGAGCGGATAAAAGAACGTTTAAAGGACTGGGAAGCCGAAAGTTTTACCGCTCAGGGCGGCGATTCGGAAGAGGAAGCTGATGAAACGGCATTTGAAGACGGGATTGCCGTACAGGAAATTGACCTGGAGGCAATTCGTGAGGAGGTGCTTGCCAAGGCAAATGCCGAGGCAGAGCAGATTGTTTCTTCCGCACAGGAAGAGGCTGACAGGCGTCTGCAGGACGCTGAAAACCGTGTGAATGCATTATTTGAGGAGCATAAGAAGCTCGGATATGAAACAGGCGCAAAAGAAAAAGAAGAAGAGCTTGAGCATACCCGGATTGCCATGGTGGAAGAGCTGAATGTACGGCAGAATGAACTGACCCATGATTATGAAAAAAAGCTTGCAGAAATGGAAGCTGACGTTGTGGATGCGGTAACTGCCGTATTCAACAGTGTATTTCAGATTCAGTTTGATGATAAAAGGGAAATCCTTCTGGCGCTTGTTTCAAATACACTTGCCGAGGAAACACCTGGAAAAAACATTCGTATCCGTGTCAACGAAAAAAATCGGACCATGCTTGAAAAACACCTGGATGAACTTCAGGAAAAAGTGGGGCATGGTGTCGAAATTGAGTTTATACATGATACGAAACTTTCCGACGAACAGTGCCGGATTGAGACAGAATACGGTGTATTTGACTGCGGGGTGGACACCCAGCTTTCCGGTCTTTTGAAAGATATCCGTTCACTTGTTACAAGACCGGTTTATATGCAGGACGGGCAGGAAACGGAAACAGCAGCAGGCTGAAAATATTACATACGGAGCGCTAATGGTTAAGGAAGCACAGAAATATCTGGAACTTATGGAACGCCGGTACTACAAAAGCTACGGCAAAGTAGTCAAGGTTGTGGGACTTACAATTGAATCGGTTGGTCCGAAGGCACGTCTGGGGGATTTATGTAAAATTTACCCGGACGAGAACAGTAAGGAGCATATGATTGCCGAAGTGGTTGGATTTCAGGAATCCAGACTGATTCTGATGCCTGTAGACAGTATTGAGGGGGTTGGTGTTGGATGTGTCGTTGAAAATACGGAACATCCATTATCTGTTTTAGTGAGTGATGAACTTCTCGGTCACACGCTGGATGGAATTGGCCGGCTGACGGACAGCGATGAGGAGATTCACGGAGAATATTATCCGCTGGAGCAGGAGCCGCCGGATCCCATGGAGCGTGAGATTATACATGAAGTATTACCGCTTGGCGTAAAAGCAGTGGATGCCGCCATTACGGTTGGAAAAGGGCAGCGAATTGGTATTTTTGCCGGCTCCGGAGTTGGAAAAAGTACGCTGCTTGGTATGGTTGCACGTAATACCAGGGCAGATATCAATGTCATTGCGCTGATTGGAGAGCGTGGCAGGGAGGTACGCGAGTTTATAGAGCGTGACCTTGGTCCGGAAGGAATGGCGCGTTCTGTTGTTGTGGTTGCAACCTCCGATAAACCTGCGCTGATCCGCAACAAGTGTGCAAAAACAGCCACGGCGATTGCTGAATATTTCAGGGATCAGGGGAAGGATGTTCTTTTAATGATGGATTCCATGACGCGTTTTTCACAGGCACAGAGGGAAATCGGTCTGGCATCCGGGGAACCACCGGTTACGCGCGGGTATCCGCCGAGTGTGTATTCGGAGATGCCAAAGCTTTTGGAGCGTGCCGGAACCAATGGAAAAGGCTCCATTACCGGACTGTATGCGGTACTGGTGGATGGAGATGATTTTAATGAACCAATTACGGATACGGCAAGGGGTATTCTTGACGGACATATTATGTTAGACCGCAGGCTGGCACAGAAAAACCATTACCCTGCGATTGATGTACTGCAGAGTATTTCCCGTGTCATGAGCACCATTGTGGACAATCATCACAAGGAACTTGCCGGAAAGATGAAAGCTGTGCTTGCAACATACAGCGAGGCAGAGGATTTGATTAATATAGGAGCTTATAAAAACGGTTCCAATTCAGAAATAGATTATGCAATTCGCAAGATTAAGGAAGTTAATAATTTTCTGTGTCAGGAGACAGACGAAAAGTTTGAATTTGATGAAGAAGTAGGGCTTCTGGCAAATGTATTTGAAGATTAACAGATGCTGTGGCATGACAGGGGGACTGTATGGCAAAGTTTACCTACCGGATGCAGAATATTCTTGATATTAAGTTAAAACTGGAAACACAGGCGAAGATGGAGTTTAGTCTTGCAAACCGCAGATATCAGGAAGAACAGCAGGTTTTGCAGGAGTATGTCATCCGCAGAATGGGATATGAAAAGAAACTGAAGGAAACCATGCAGGATAACGTAAATGTGAAGGAAGTTATGCATGCAAGGGATGATTTTAATGCAATGAAAACGATTGTGCGCCGCCAGATGATGGAGGTTCACAAAGCGGAAAAAGCGTTAAATGAGGCAAGGGACGAATTAAATTCTGTGATGCAGGAGCGCAAAATTCATGAGAAGCTCCGGGAAAAGGCATTTGATGAATTTAAACATGAGCTTGCCGTGGAAGAAAACAAAGAAATTGATGAGCTGGTCAGCTATACCTTTCACGATGATGACAAATAAGGGAGAATGATATGGCAGATGAAAAAAATATTGTCGATGATGAAACACTAAATCAGGACAGTAAAAAGGCAAAAAAAGAAAAGAAAAAAGCAGAAAAGAAAAAAAAGAAAGAAATAAAGGCATATTTAAAACAAATTAGACTTACTGGCGGCTACATAG
>CANOLA010000047.1 GCA_947566705.1 uncultured Lachnospiraceae bacterium
AAATGAGTAATAAAATCTCAAAATAAAGTATTAAAAAAGTCACTCCCTGCGTGGGAGTGTGGATTGAAATGTTTATAATGTTTTTAAATTATAGTATCGAAGGTAGTCACTCCCTGCGTGGGAGTGTGGATTGAAATAGTGAAAAACTGGGTCAGGCTATGCAGCAGTTAAAGTCACTCCCTTCGCGGGAGTGTGGATTGAAATTGTCAGTAATAACAACACTTCCAGCAGGTGAAGCGTCACTCCCTTCGCGGGAGTGTGAATTGAAATCAGGCAGATATTATACCACCCAGTATAGGAAAAAGTCACTCTCTTCACAGAAATGAAAATTGTTTTTTCCAAACCATAAAATCCAGTTGACAACCAAATTTCTATTTGATATCATAATGATATCAAATTAATTATGTAAGCAGTCTGGTTCACGTAACCACTTGAAGACTGGAAGGAGGAAGTTTTATGGAAGAAAAGATTTTAACAGGGAAGAAACACGGCATGGCAGCATTATTCGGGATTCTTTTGCTGAATGCCCTTGGTATTGTGGGAATTGTTGCAGGGGCCAATATGGATGAAAATCCGGTTCTGATTGCAGGAGGTATCGTAGTACTTGTTTTTGCTACATTCCTCTGGGCTGGACTGAAGGTATTAAGACCGCAGGAAGCGTTGGTTCTGACGCTGTTTGGAAAATACATCGGAACGCTTAAGGGCGAGGGGTTTTATTATGTGAACCCGTTCTGTTCCAGTTTTAATCCGGCAGCCAAGACGAAGCTGAGCCAGAGCGGGGATGTGGGAAAAGCGGTAAGCGGAACAACGGACGACATTGGAAACCGAATTTCCTTAAAGGTTATGACCTTAAACAACAGCAGGCAGAAAATCAATGACTGTCTGGGAAATCCGGTCGAAATCGGAATTGCCGTAACATGGAAGATTGTGGATACGGCAAAAGCAGTATTTAACGTGGACAATTACAAAGAGTTTTTATCCCTGCAGTGCGACAGCGCACTTCGCGATATTGTTCGGCTTTACCCGTATGATGCAGCTCCGAATGTGGATACGACCGGCGACGGCGTGGCAGATGAAGGAAGCCTGCGCGGGTCCAGCGAAATTGTTGCAGGAAGAATCAGGGATGAGATTCAGAAAAGAGTCGGCGAGGCAGGAATGGAGATTGTGGAGGCACGGATTACCTATCTTGCCTATGCGACTGAAATTGCAGCAGTAATGTTACAGAGACAGCAGGCATCAGCAATTATTGATGCAAGGAAAATGATAGTTGACGGGGCAGTCGGGATGGTTGAAATGGCACTGGAGCGTCTGAGTGAGAACAATATGGTTGAGCTGGATGAAGAGCGCAAGGCAGCAATGGTTTCAAACCTTCTGGTCGTTCTTTGCGGAAACCGTGACGCACAGCCGGTTGTAAATTCAGGCAGCCTCTATTAAAAGGTGGGATTCTATGGGTGATTCAGGTAAGAAACAGGTACCGCTCCGGCTTTCGGTCAAACTGTATGATGCAATTGCTGCATGGGCAGAGGACGATTTTCGTTCTGTTAACGGACAGATAGAATATCTTCTTACCGAATGTGTACGTCAGCGCAAAAAGAACGGGAAATATGTATCTGATGAGCTGGACGTTCCCCCGGAGCTTGATATATAGCAGGAGGAAAGGGATGAAACACTGGAAAAAAATGATTGCGCCGATAATAATTGCATTATTAACCATATTGTATTACATTGGAATTGCAGTATTTTTTACGACTGTATCCGGCATTCCTGCAGTTGTCAGGGTACTGATGGTTGTAGTACCACTGGTTCTGTCCGGGGTAATGCTTGGAGTAGTAATAAGCAGAATAAAAGAAATTCAAGGAGGAGAAGAAGATGATCTTAGTCAATACTGATTATATTAGCGGAAAGGAACTGGAAATGCTTGGACTTGTGAAAGGAAGCACCATCCAGTCAAAAAATGTCGGAAAGGATATCACACAGAGTTTTAAGACACTGGTGGGCGGCGAATTAAAAGCCTACAACGAAATGATGAATGATGCAAGGGCGCTTGCAACAAAGCGCATGGTGGAAGAAGCCGAAAGGCTTGGAGCCGATGCCATTGTCAACGTGCGTTATGCGTCTGCAGCAGTGATGCAGGGTGCGGCAGAAGTAATGGCATACGGCACGGCTGTAAAATTTAATTAATCAGGAGTATCGATTTTATCACGGATATCCTGCATCTGGTGATCCAGCATTTCAATGGTTGCGGCACACTCTCTGAGCTGTGCCGCAACCTCTTCTGCATTATTCACATCTTTCTTGTAACGCATCTTGTGTTCCAGGCTTGCCCAGAAATCCATGGCAATGGTACGGAACTGTATTTCAGCTTTTACATATTTTATTTCACTTGACAGAAAAACCGGAACACTCAGAATTAAGTGGAGACTTCTGTAGCCGGACTCTTTCGGACATTTAATATAGTCTTTTTTCTTTAAAAGGACTATATCTCCTTGTCTGGTAAAGAGGTTTGCCAGATTGTAAATGTCATCCGGAAACGAGCAGATAACACGCAGGCCTGCAATATCCGTCAGATGTTCCCGAATATTTTCCACGGTGACAGGATAGCCTTTCCGTTCTAATTTCTCATAAATGCTTTCCGGTGATTTCAGCCTGCTCTTAATGGATTCAAAGGGATTCCGTTTATATTTATGGGAAAATTCCTCATTTAAGACCTTTAATCTGGTTTCGACCTCCATAATGGCGAAACGGTATTCCATCATCAGCCGGTTAAATGCCTTGATTTCTTTCAGTTTTCCGGCCTGGATCTGGATAATTTTGTCTCTCTGCCGCAGAGCTTCTTCCTGCTCTTCAACCTTCCGTCCCAGTTCATTTTTGCGTTCAAACAGTTCTATTGTGTTTTTAACACGGTTTCTGACAATGGAGCTGTCAAACGGTTTGTGGATAAAGTCAGAAACACCCAGCTCCAGGCACCGGCTCTCAACTTCCGCAGAGTGTTCGCTGCTGATAATCAGTACCGGAATTCTTTCCAGATAGGAATTTTTCTTCATTTCAGTAATGACAGTAAAGCCGTCCATTTCAGGCATCTGCAGATCCAGAAGGACGGCGGCCGTGTCTTTATCATGTGCCCGGAGTCTGTGCAGGGCCTGTTTTCCGTTTTCCGCAGTTTCTATGGTGTATTCATCTTCCAGTATCGTACATAACAGATCGCGGTTTATTTCCACGTCATCCACTACCAGTATCCTTTGCATATTCGTGTCCTCTTGTCTTTTGCTGTGTTTCTGTTATTTTACCATAAACAGAATTATAATTCTATGAAATATTAATGGATGCGGAAAGCAAAAAAATAAACTTAATATAATAAAGGTCATACTATTTTCAGTGTATTCTGAATATTATTAGATATAAGATAAGTTAGCAGAAAACATAGCCGGAGGGCGGAAAGGAGAAACATTATGGCAGAGTATCAGAAGGTTGGAAGTCTCACACTGAAAAACCAGGGAGGTTTTGTTGTAAAGATGGATTTTCTTTTTGGGGACAGTCCGGAGAAGCTGCACCGTCTGGACGGTTCCAGAAAGGATATTACTCTGGGATTTTCTGAAACAAAAGATCCCGGAGAGTATGGGGTACATGAAGGGGATATCTGTACGGTTTATGCAGATGTGGTTGCAGGCAAGGATAAAAAAGGCGGAGTGTACTTTATATACGAGAAAGGCAGCAAAAATTGCGCCAAGTTTACCATCAGCGGGACAACACTGGATAATGAGCTGGGATTTAACGGAGTCGAGGAAAGTTAAGATATGAAATTTATAACAGGGAAGCCAGCGGCTTCCCTGTTATGATTTACGCAACAAGATACATGAATACAAAATGGCAGAGGCTTCCGCCCATAACAAACAGATGGAAAATCTCATGGGACCCGAAGAATTTATGTTTTGCATTAAAAATCGGCAGCTTCAGGGCATATATAATGCCGCCGGCGGTATAAATTACACCGCCTGCCACAAGCCAGCAGAGGGCAGCAGTCGGCAGTTTGTCAATAAGCGTACCAAAAACTGCCAGGCACACCCAGCCCATGGCGATGTAAATAACAGATGAAAACCATTTCGGGCAGGTAATCCACAGAGCCTTGACAACCATTCCAATAATTGCGATTCCCCAGACGACTGCCAGGAGTGTATAACCCATGCGTCCTCCAAGAACAATCAGGCATACCGGGGTATAGGAACCGGCAATCAGGACAAAAATCATCATATGGTCCAGCTTGCGGAAGACAGTGAGAAAACGTTCTTTTACATTCAGGCTGTGGTAAAGGGTACTGGCGGCATAGAGTAAAATCATGCTGGCAATAAACACAGCCATTGCAACGGACGATGTCAGGTTTGAAGTACCTGAAACCTTGAGCATCAGCGGAGCTGCGGCAATAATTGCCAGTACCATGGCGATAAAATGTGTTAATGCACTTCCTGGTTCACGAATTGAAGTTTGCATATGAATCCCTCCTTTTGATGAAATTACTTCTTTCATCATCTAGTTTTGATTACTACATATAACATATTACGATACTACTACTTATAGTGCGCAAAGTCAATACATTTTATGCAATTTTATAATTAGTTTATATGAATAAGTATGCCGATTGCATGTTTAAACAGTTGTGAAATGGTACAAAACTGTATTATAATAGAAACAGGAATACGGAGTGAAAAGAAATGGGGATTTATAATGAGTGCAGCTTATAAGTCAGTAAGCGATGTAATAAATGAAGTGAGGCTGATGGTGACAGGCAAGGATGAATGCATTTATAAAGTGTTTGCAGCAATTCTTGCCGGCGGACACATTCTGATTGAGGATGTTCCCGGTGTGGGGAAGACAACACTGGCGACTGCTTTTTCCAGCGTGATGGGACTGCTGGACCACAGAGTGCAGTTTACACCGGATGTAATGCCGGCGGATATTCTCGGTTTTAATATGTACCAGAAGGAAACCGGAACATTTGCATATTATCCGGGACCGATTATGTGCAATCTGTTTCTGGCGGATGAGATTAACCGGACCTCACCGAAAACACAGTCCGCGCTTTTAGAGGTAATGGAAGAAGGCCGGGTGACTGTGGACGGGGAAAGCCGCCAGGTTCCAAAACCATTCATTGTAATGGCAACACAGAATCCGAAAGGAAGCGCCGGAACACAGCTTCTGCCGGAATCCCAGCTGGACAGGTTTATGATCTGCATGAGCATGGGGTATCCGGATCTGAAGAGTGAGGTTGAGATTGCAAAGGGAAAAAGCGTATCGGCAGAAACAGAGGTTCATGCCGTGATAAGTGCAGTGGACCTTGCAGACCTGCAGGAAGCAGTAGAGAAAGTCTTTGTCCATGAAAATATCTATACGTATGTGGCAAAGCTGATGGAGGCAACAAGGGAAAACAGCTATATTGAGCTTGGCGTGAGTCCGCGCGGGACAATTGCTTGTATCCGGATGGTAAAGGCATGGGCGTTTCTCAAGGGCAGGGGATATGTTATTCCGGAGGATGTGGCGGACATATTCCTGGATGTGACGAAACACCGGATTGTGCGCAATACAAAGGCGCGGGTATCGCATGTAACTGTTGAGGCTGTGCTGTCGGAAATTTTATCCAGTGTAAAGCAGCCGGCATCTTTTTTGGAAAAGGCAGAGTATCGTGATTAGCTTTCTGACAGGGATTGTTGTAACGCTTGTTACATTTTATATTGCATTTATCTATGCAAGTACGGTAATCGGACTGCTTGGTTTTGCCGAAGCAGTTCTTGTGCTGTCCGCATTTTTGTTTTTACTTTATTTAAAGCGTCAGGTTCATGCCGTGGTACAGATTCCGATTACGGTTGCTGATGTGGGCGGTAAGGTTGCAGTTAAGCTTAAAGTGGAAAATAAAAGCCATGTACCAGTAATGAGAATTCGTTATCATATCCGTTCGGGAAATCTGTTTGAAAGAAAATGGCATGGCAAATGGCAGTCTGGAGACAGCGTTTATTACGGCAAAAACGTGTACTGTAATTATTTTTATCCTGCAGACGTGGGAAACTACCTGTTTGAGCTGGACAGGGTAAGGGTTTATGACCTGACCGGACTTTTTTATATGTCAAAGCGTGTGTTCAAAACGGCGTCCGTGCTCGTCCTGCCGGAACCGGTGGATGTGGAACTGCGCATATCAGAACGTACACGCAATTTTTACGGGGATGCCGATGTTTATGACGATTTTCATCCCGGGCATGACAGCAGTGAGATTTTTGATGTGCGTCCGTTCCGGGAGGGGGACCGGATTCAGAGAATCCACTGGAAACTGAGCGCGAAAAATGATGAACTCCTGATACGGGAGGACAGCCAGCCGTGCGCGTGTCCGCTGGTGTTGTGTCTGGATGGCTGGGGCAGACGTAAAAAACGTTTTGGACAGTTTTACAAAAGATATCTTTCTGTGGCAGCAGGTGTGGTCTTCTCCCTGATGGATGCACAGTGCCCACATTATGTGGCATGGTACAGTGAAAGCAGGCAGGATGTGGTGCGGATTCGTGTGGATGATGAAGAGAGTTATTATATGTTTCTGACGGGTTATCTGGAGGACTGTTACACAAAAGCACCGCTGGAAATAAAACAGTTATATAAGGAAAAATACCGTTTCGACCATCCCATGCACTGGATGATATTTACAACAGATATGTATCTTGAACTGAACAGCTCTGTGATTGCCAGACTGGATGGCAGAAAATGGAAGGACAGGCTTGCACAACTTGAAATTATATTATAGACAGAAACGGGAGAGATGATGATAAAAAGAAAGTATGCAAAAACAGAATATTCTCCTGCCCAGCTCTGTGCCAGTGCCCTGCGGGGGGTGGTAAGTATACTGCTGCTGTACCACTGTGTTTGCGGGCTTTTAAGCAGCGAGTTTACCGGATGGGATATTCCCCTGCAAACAAGCGTATGGATACAGGCGGTGCTTTTGGTAGTTGTTGTGCTCTATGAGCTTACTCCTGTATGCGGAAAGTACCGGGCTGTGGCCTGTGCCCTGATAGAAATGGTCTGTTTTGCAGGCGCAGGATTTTTTCTTTATGAGAAATACGAAGAATTATGTGCCGGGCAGGAGGAACTTTTTGCAGATTTTATTCCCTACTGGAACAAATACTACGGAACCAACTACATTGCGTATAATTCAAATGGTGATTTAACTTTTTTGTTGGGATTTACTGTGTTTGCAGTGTTTCTGGTCTGTATTATATTCCGGTATATTACCAGCCGCCGTCTGTTTCTTCTGGTTCCGGGAGCAGCTGCGCTGGCGCTTGGGCTGCTTGTGAATGCCCTGCCGGAATGGACGCCCCTGTGTCTGTTTTTTACTGGGGTATTGGTACTGTATTCCGGGGGTGAAAGAACTTCAAGGATAGTTTACCGGATAAAAGACAATGGAAAAAGTAAAATAAAGCAAAAAGCGACAAATTATGCGGTCCTTCCCGTCGTAATTGTGCTCGCTGCGGGCATACTGATTCTGTCCCATACCGTTTTTTCCGGTGTTGCAGAACGGATTCCCGAGAAAAAGACACAGTTTCTGAAAATCCAGAAGTCACTGGAGGATAAGATAAAAAGCCTTGAAAATACTGGGTTTGGCATGACTCAGAACTGGGCGCGTGTGGATAACCGTACTCCGGAATATGATGGTAAGACTGTGCTGTCGGTTTATGCAACCGAGCAGCCCCAAAAAACACTTTATCTGAAAGACTTTCACAGCGGCACCTATAAAGACGGCAAATGGCAGTCCGAGGACGAAGCATTTGGGAAGGCAGCAGGAAATGCTGGTTTTGATGCAGACCATATTGGACTGCTGTTAAACCAGATAACCTTTGAAAACCTGAAATCAGTGAGACCGGAAGATGAAACATGGAATGAGGTAAGTAACCTTTATAGGATTGAATATGCAAATCCCCTGACAAACCAGGCATTTGTTCCGTATGATACGGATTTATCAGAAGCCGGGGAGGATTTCTGGGTGGAGAATGAGGGGCTTATTTATAAGAAGAGAGGGATGAAATCGCTGGAGGTTACCGGACTGACAGAGCATTATGGCTGGTATGGGGCAGATATTTCCTCAGGGAATGCAGAAGGCGGAAGCAGTGAACTGGACTGGTATGCGGAATATGTGCAGGAGCATTACAGAAACGGCGCCGAAGGTGTGACTGCCCTGAAGGATTATGCAAAAGCCGTTCGCGGGCAGTATCAGGAGGACATGGGGGATGTTAGTTATATAAGCATATCCGGTGAGGGGATGGATGTTCTTTTATCAGATTTCTCTGTTGAATCCGATGTCACTCAGGTAAAAATCTGGCAGGAAAATGAAAAACGCATGGATTATGCGGAGCTGGTAAGAAAAGAGCTTGCAAAAAATGCTGTCTATAATCTCTATCTGGATGAAATTCCGGAAAATACCGATACCATCCAGTATTTTCTGGAAACGGGGCATGAAGGGTACTGTATGCATTTTGCAAGTGCCGGGGCGCTGATTCTGCAGGAGCTTGGAGTACCGGCGCGTTACGCCAGCGGGTATGTGGTGGATTCCAGAACCTTTACAAAGTACCAGGGAGAATACCGTACAGAGGTTGAGGACCGAAACGCCCATGCCTGGGTGGAGATTTATCTGGAAAACAGCGGATGGGTGCCATTTGAGATGACACCGGGATACCAGCTTGAGGCTGGTGCAGGACTGCCGACAGCCAGTGACCATCAGAAAGAACTGCAAAAAAGACACCGGGAAAAAACCAGCAGACAGGAAAATACACAAAACCCTGGGCAGGAAAACAGCGAAAGCGAACAGGAAGCGGAGTCTGAAACAGAAGCACAGCCAGAAGAAACGGAATCCGGTTCAGAGCCAAAGGAGACAGAAGCCGACAAAAAAGAAGAAATTAAATCGTCAGGAAAAGAGAATAAGACAAATCTATATGTCGTGGCAGGTCTTTTGTTTATTATTGTTTTTCTGGGTATCTCTGCAGGATGTATTTACTGGATACAGAGGAACCAAAACATTCTGGTTCTGGATTTGAGGAATAAGAAGAACCGGAATGCGGTGCGGCATATGAACCGCCGGATATACAGAAGTATGTGGAAAACCCATACCCTGACGGATGAGGAATTTCTGGAAAGGCTGATAAAGGATTACCCGGCTGTATCCGAGACGGACTGGAGGAAATATATGGAGATTGTGCAGAAGGCTGTTTTTTCCAGAGAGAAGATTACGCAGGAGGAGGCAGAGTTCTGTTACCAGTGTTACCGGAAACGGAAAAAATAAGATATCAGGATATTTTATTGTAAAAATATAAAACAGCCAGTCCCATATAAGGGGTGGCTGTTTTAAATTAATTTCCGTGATGACCATGGCCGTTTCCGTGATGGTGTCCGTTTCCACCGCCTCCACAGTTTCCGTTTCCTCCATTGCTGTTAATCTGTGTGTCATTTTTGTTATCACTGCCGTTATTACTGCTGTTGTCACTGCCGGATGACAGCATGTCTTTCAAATCAAGAATTTCCCGCATGGTCATATCCTGTATATCTTCCGGGGTGATGGAAGGGTCAAGCGCCCGCAGCTCCAGAAAGGCCATATATTTTCCATATGACAGCCCCATTTCATGTGCTTCTTCCATTTCTTCCGAATGAGCACAGTAGCAGTAGGTATTGCCCTGTTTTTCAGTACGGGATTCCACATCGGAAAGTATTCTCAGGGACTGGTTTCCATCCGGACCGGTGACAACAATTGTCATCACCTCGTCACCGGAAAGCAGGGCGGCAATATGTTTGTTGTCCAGTATCTGCTGGATAGCACTGGTATAGTCAGCAAATTTTATTTTTAGTGAATCTGCCAGGTTTTGCCCGTCATCGTTGTAACTGTTTACCGAAATTACCTTGTTAAACCGGTTAATACCTAGTTCGATTGACGGATTGATATCAATACTGATGGTTGCCGTCGGGGTAAAATAAAGCCAGCGTCCTCCGAGCAGAAGGAATAAAAGGCAAGCGGCAGCAGAAACCAGGATTCGGAAGTTTTTGATTTTATTCTTTTTGTGTTGCCGTGTTTTTTGCACAAGGAAGGTTCTGGTGTTATTCTTTAATTCTTCATCTGCATGTATCCGGTCAAAGGTTTCTTTCAGTTTTTCATTCATCGATTGCCTTACCCCCTAATTTCTCCATTAGCATCTGTCTGGAACGGGTCAGGAGAGTATATATGGTATTCACGTTTTTGTTTAAAATACGGCTGATTTCCGGAGCAGTGTATTCTTCATAATAATGCAGGTATACCACCTCCCTGTATTTTAGGGGGAGGGAAAGCACAGCCTCCAGAATTTCCCGGTTGTCCTCCGGCAGTGCGGCAGGCTGGTCCATGATTTCCTCCAGCGAAACGGTGCGGCTGCGGAAAAAGCTTTTCAGCAAATCCTTGCATGCATTGACTGTTACACGGATAAACCATGCTTTTTCATGTTCATCGCTTTCAAAGGAAACAGAACTAAGGACATATTTCAAAAACACGGTTTGAAATATGTCCTCGGTATCAGCATGGTTTTTCAGATGTATCATGCAGAGCCGCCGGACAGTATCGGAATACCGTTCGATGGCCCTGTTTACCTCTTGTTCGTTCCGCATCCCAACACTCCGTTGTTATCTGTGGTGCCTTCCTCCGTGGCCGTTTCCATTTCTCCTGTTATTACTGCCGCAGTGGTTTTTGCAGTATCCGTTTTTGCCAATCCGTTTGCCGCAGGTATCACAGATTCCGTCCTTGTCTTTATCCGGACAGGCAGCCTGCGTGTAATTACAGTTTCTGTCTGTGCAGTTATGTCTGCATCCTGCTGCAAATGCATTTGTTGTGCCAGTGCCGATTACCAGTGCAGCTGCCAGTGCAGCAATGATTAATTTTTTCATATCCATATCCTCCGTCTTGTCTTTTTGTTTTTACTGTTTCAATAGTAATACGATTCAAAAGCCATTAACCATTCAGAAAAATGAAAAAATTTTATTTTTTATGTCCAAACCCCCGAGAAGCAACCAGCTTGCAGATTGGGTTTCCAAGAGAGGAAAACTTTTCCTCATACTCCGTCATGATATTTCCTTCGTTCATGATAATGTTATGGTAAAGGTCCCGTGTCCAGGCATCCAGATGCCAGACGTCTGACTGTTCGATCTCCTCCATTGAGAAGGTAAAAAGATCCTGGTTATCTGTTTTAAACTCCAGTCTGCCGGTCGGGGAGAGAAACTGGTCGTACCGTTCCAGAAACTGGTGGGAGGTCAGACGGCGCTTTGCATGGCGGTCCTTCGGCCATGGGTCTGAGAAGTTCAGGTAAATAAGGTCTATTTCTGACGGTGCAAAAATTTCCGGCAGGTCCGCCGCATCCTCACATATAAAATGCACGTTCTGTAACTGCAGTTCATCCATTTTCTGGACGGCGCGCAGCAGCACACTTGTGTAGCGCTCTACACCGATATACTGGTTTTCCGGATGCAGGGCGGCAAGCCGCATAAGAAACTGGCCTTTCCCCATACCGATTTCCAGGTGAATTGGGGAATTGCTCCGCAAAAAGGATTTCCACTGTCCGCGTTTACTGGATGGATTGCTTATGTAGTAAGGGCTGGATGCAACAGCTTCGTCTGCACCGGGGATGTTCCGTAATCTCATAAAATAAATACTCCTGTGTATAAAGTCCTTAACAATATCATATAATATTTGTTTCTTTTGAGCAAACATAATTTGTTGCAAGATGTAAAGATTCAGCTTATACTTATTATAAGGTCCGTCGGGACATTACAACAGACAGATTATTTTACATACAAAGATATAATAAAACAAACGAAAGGACAGGATGCAGGAAAAATGAAAAAAAGAATAAAAGGCCGGCAGGTACTGGCGCTGTTATCCATGCTGTGTCTGCTGTGGCTGGCTCCGGAGCAGGTAATGGCAAAGGAGCACTGGCCCAGGGGACCGAAAACAGAGTCCAAAAGCGTTATTGTGATGGAGGTTAATACAGGAACCGTTCTCTATGAGAAAAAAAGCCATAAGACGCATTATCCGGCGAGTATTACCAAAATAATGACAACACTGCTGGCAATTGAAAACTGTGATTTAAATGAGGAAGTCACTTTTTCCGATGATGCGGTATACGAGAGCCGGGACGGTTCCTCCAGTATTTCACGGCAGACGGGTGAAAAAATGACAATGGAGCAGTGCCTGTATGCAGTCATGCTGGAATCTGCCAATGAATGCGCCTATGCAGTGGCGGAGCATGTGGGAAAAAAGCTGGGCGGGAATTACCAGACCTTTGTTGATATGATGAATGAAAGGGCAAAGGAACTGGGGTGTACAGATACACACTTTAAAAATTCCAACGGTCTGCCGGATGAGGAGCATCTGGTCAGTGCCTATGACATGGCCGTGATTGCCGCTGCTGCCTATAGAAATGAAACATTCCGGATGATTACGGGAAGCAGCAGTTATACGATACCGGAAACGAATATGCACGATGAACCGTTTTACTGCCATAACCACCATAAAATGGTTTATCCGTGGAAAGGTGACAGCAGCTACCTGAATGACTATGCCACCGGGGGAAAAACCGGATATACATCCGTGGCAAACAACACATTAGTCACCTATGCAGAAAAAGATGGTATCACACTGGTGTGTGTTGTGATGGATGTACCGACACCCGGCCATTATACCGACACCGAAAAATTAATTAATTTTGGATTTGATAATTTCCAGGCATTGCTTATTTCCGGGAATGACACAGAGCAGCAGAGTGAATCGGAAAAAGATTTCGGACTGTTAAACAATAATGGACCATTTGCAGAGCTGGATGAAAATGCATACATTATTATGCCAAAAGGAACTGTATTTACAGATGCAAAGGTTGAGGGGAATGAAAACCAGTCGGACGGACAGACAGTAATGAGTCTGAAATACACATATGCAGACCATGTGGTCGGAAGTGCAGCAGTTGTAAAGACCGGGGCAAAGGCAGAGGGAAGTTATTTTCAGAATAATCCGGGACAGCCGGAGCCCAGGGACGGGGATATTATCTGGATTAAGCCGCAGATGATTGTGTTTGCACTGTTTCTTATCGTAGTGATGGTCCTGCTTATATATTTTGGTAAAAAGTTTTATGATAATTTCTATTTTATGCGGCACAGGTTTGAGGTACGCCGTATGGAGCATGAACGCTTTAGGGAAAACCGCCGTAAAAAGCGTTACCGGAAAAAGGACAGAATGTTCAGATAATGTCGCGATTATGCCGTTATATGACACAATATGAGACAGAAAATAATAAAACCGACAAAATATATCAATATATTTTGTCGGTTGCTTTTTTGAGAGACACAGTATAATTACACGTCTTTTATCAGACTATTTAATAAAACTATCAGCTGATTTTTGTTATTTGTATAAATTATCAGACCATTTGACGTTTCGAGGATAGTAAGGAATTTCCCCTGAAAGGTTACGGATTCCTGCAGCAGATGAGCAATGTAGGAACACATATGCGGAGCTGCAGAAATAAAGACGGGTTCCACATCATCCATGGGGTCAATGCTAACATCCGCCTGCCGGAATGCACGGGAAATTTCCTGCTCCTGGTCAAACTGGTCTATGGTTTTGTTGACAATAAAATATCCCAGCTCATCTTTTGGCATGTCCAGTGCCTTGATGGCACGCTGTACCTGCTTGTTTAAGGCGTCGGATGCCGGATAAAGCGATTCAAAATAATTCATGAAATCGGCGGCGGACTTAAAATGGCGGTTTGCCCCGCTCTGCAGTACTTCCGTGGTAAGTATTCGTTTTATAATTCCCTCACAGGTTTCCCGCGACGGGTTTTTACGGATTCGTCCTGTATCTTCCATTATATAGACCTCCATTAAACTGCAAATTAGACAATAAAGACGATAAATCATGTCGTGTTTACATTATATGACATGGTTCGACAGCATGCAAGAGTAAAATACCTAATAGTTCAGCCCGTACTGCCGGATGTTAGGACGGCATGGGCTGGACTTCTGCCATGAAAAATCTGGTAGCTGTCAGAAATAATTGACGAAACGCCAAAAAGAGCGTAAAATATGAAGTAACTTACCACTAAAATATTTATGGAGCGGAAAATGTCAACGAATGGTAAAAAGTCAAGAATGGCAGAAGAAACTCTGCAGATACTGAAAAAGTTTATAGATGAAAAAGGCGGCATTGTTAAAAAAGAAGAATTTGCTGCCCTTGACGTGGACTACCGGAGAATTCTGGAGTTTGTGGAATCGGGGGATTTAATCCGGATTAAAAACGGTTATTATACAGACCGGATTGACCGTTTTTCAGAGAATGAGCTGATTGCCCGTCTTTTTCCGGATGCCCGTCTTTGTATGGAGAGTGCGCTTTACGCATACGGATATATTACCCAGAAGCCGTATGCCTGGCATCTTGCCGTGGATAAAAACACCTCAAAGTCCCGTTTTAAAATGGATTATCCAAAGGTAATTCCCTATTACACCGAACCTGACGTACTGGAGCTTGGTTCTGCAATGATAGAAATGGACGGGATTACCCACCAGATTTATGACAGGGAGCGTACCATCTGTGACTGCCTGAAATATGAAGGAAAGATGGAGCATGAAGTTTTTAAGGAAGGAATTCAGTCATACATCAGGGACGGGGAAAAAGATATCTCTGTTTTAATGGGATATGCCAGGGAAAGGAAAGTCGTAAGCAAAGTACAGAGCCTGATTGGAGTGTGGCTGTAATGAAGCTGGTCTGTGACGCAAAGGAACTCAAAGAAAGAAGTGAAGAACTGGACATTCCTTTTGCGGACCTGCTGCGGGGTTATGTGCTGGAGGATATGATGCTGCGTGTCAGTACATCATCCTATAAGGACAGTCTCTGGCTGGAAACCTATCCGGTTCTGGGAGAGGAGATATACAGGGGTCGCTCAGAACGGAGAATTCATTTTCTGTACCAGGAAAGTGAGCGGGTGCTTCCTCCGGAAAAACTGCAGCCGGGGCAGAAGCTGTCCGCGGCCCTTGCAGAGCAGATGATTGCAGACATTTTTGCAAAAGAAAATAAGCAGGAGGTTGCCTGGAATGGAAAGGTGTCTGAACAGGCAGAACATATCATTCTTCATCTGAATGCAGTTTACCGTGAAATGCAGGTTCCGCTTACCCTTATAGTTACGCGTCTGCGGACAGAAGAACAAAGACCTGCAGTAAAAGAAGAGGGACTTGTGGTAATTCCCGGAAAGCAGATTTCCTATCTGGTGTATG
Organism: uncultured Lachnospiraceae bacterium; assembly: GCA_947566705.1. Classification (GTDB taxonomy): domain Bacteria; phylum Bacillota; class Clostridia; order Lachnospirales; family Lachnospiraceae; genus Roseburia. Next base: position 15,295 of record CANOLA010000047.1, read on the forward strand.
CACCGGAAAACCAGCTTGGCAGAAACATTTTTTCCATGATAGAAAAACTGGAGCTGATTGGTGATATGAAGTGTTACTATGATACCTACCAGATTCTGACAACCCAGTCCTTCGGCGGGCGGTATATTCTTGATGAGCTGACAGCCCTGACGGAGAATACCCCGAAACTGAAAACAGAACAGCGTATCGAGCTGCTTGCAGGATACCGGGGTTATGCATATATGAGAAAACGGTGGGAAAAATACCTGCGCAACCATAAGCAGCCGCAGGTGCCATGGGAGGAGGCGCTGGATTTAATTCTTACATTTATCCGTCCGCTCTGGCACTGTCTCTGCTGTAATGAGATTTTTTTTGACGACTGGATGCCGGAGCTTGGAAGGTTCCTTGGTTAAAACAGAAGTCATTGCATTATACATATGATAGATACCGGGAGTGAAAAAATGCTTGAGAAACGTTTATACCAGCATGCACAGTCAGATATTTACCCTTTTCACATGCCTGGGCACAAAAGACGGCTTACTATGGCAAATCCGTTTGACATAGATATTACGGAAATAGAAGGGTTTGATAATCTGCACCATGCAGCCGGTATATTAAAAGAGGCACAGTTACAGGCTTCTAAACTATATGGTTCGGAATATGCATATTACCTGGTAAACGGGAGTACCTGCGGAATCCTTGCAGCAGTCAGTGCAGCAGTGTCCCGCGGAGGGAAAATACTCGTGGCGCGTAACAGTCACAGGGCAGTATACAATGCCATTTACCTCCGTCAGCTCAGGCCGGAATATGTTTATCCGCAGTTCACAAATTCCGGTATACAAGGGCAGGTGACAGCCTCGCAGATTGAGAAAATACTTGAACAGGATGAAGAGATTGAAGCAGTTTTAGTGACATCTCCGACATATGATGGTGTCGTGTCTGATATTAAAAAAATAGCAGACACTGTTCATAGGCATAAAATACCATTAATTGTGGATGAAGCCCACGGAGCACATTTTGGCTTTCATCCGTCGTTTCCGGAAAATGCGACAAAGCTGGGTGCAGACCTAGTAATCATGAGCACACATAAGACACTGCCCGCCTTTACGCAGACAGCACTGCTTCACCTGTGTTCAGAAAGGGTGAGCCGAACGGCTATAGAACGATATTTATCAATCTATGAAACCAGTTCGCCATCGTATCTTCTGATGGCTGGCATAAACCGGTGCATGTGCATGATTGAGAAGGATGGTGAATTTTACTTTAAAGAGTATGACAGGAACCTGAAAGCGTTTTACCAGTCGGTAAACGGTCTTAAAAATCTTCATGTGATTACACGGAAAGACTTTACGAAGGAGGAAGCGTGGGATTTTGATACAGGAAAGATTCTGACAGGGACTGGCGGATACGTGACGGGAGCAGTTCTGCAGGAGATGCTCCTGTGCAGGTACGGGTTACAGATGGAAATGGCGTGTGGTAATTATGTTACAGCCATGACTTCCATTCTGGATGAACCGTCAGGATTTGAAAGACTGTCACAGGCGCTTCATGAACTGGACGGAGAATGGAAAGACAAGGAAAAAATTCCTGTAATTACCCCGGAGGAGATTTACCGGAAACCCCGGAAGGTGTTAGAGCTGTTTGAAGCCGCGGAGGCAGCGCAGGAGGAAGTTTTATTTTCAGAGGCCTGCGGGAAAATCGCAGCGGATGAAATTCATCTGTATCCGCCGGGAATCCCGGTTATTGTTCCGGGTGAACAGCTGGATGCACAGCTGATTGAAGCAGTTGAACGATGTCTGGCACAGGGGCTGGCAGTGGAAGGTTTGTCAGAACAGATGCGTATAAACATTGTGAAAATGTAGGGAATATATTATACTAAAGGTAGGCAGACAAATGGGCAGGATTTATTGTATCATGGGAAAAAGTTCTTCCGGAAAGGACAGTATTTACCAGAAGGTAATAGAAGCAGGGATTCCGGGACTGGAGCGTATGATTCCCTATACCACCCGCCCGGTACGGGCAGATGAAACAGATGGAAAACAGTACCATTTCTGTGATAAGCGCAGAATGAAAGAACTTGAAGCAGCAGGCCGAATCATAGAACTGCGTACCTATGAGACAGTGTATGGTGCATGGGATTATTTTACTGTTGATGACGGACAGCTGCATCTTGCCGACACAAGCTATCTGTATATTATAACATTAGAAGGGTATCTTAAAATACGAAAGCACTTTGGAAATGAACGGGTTGTGCCGATTTATATAGAAGTGGAGGATGGTGAACGCCTGATTCGTGCCATTGAACGTGAAAAACAGCAGAAAAAGCCGAGATATGATGAAATGTGCCGCCGTTATCTCGCTGACGCGGCAGATTTTTCAGAAGAAAAGCTTGCAGAAGCAGCGATAAGGAAACGGTTTGTAAACAGCAGTATGGCAAATACCATCCAGGAAATTATAACATATATAACAGATGATATGACCAGGTGAGGTGTGTTATGGCAATAAAAGTAAATGATATCAGTCAGTTAAATCAGGTGCCGGAAGCAGCAAAGACAGTGGAGGGGGACGGCTCCTTTAAGTTTACACTGGCAAGCGCTATAACAGATGCGGATCTGCAGGCAAGGGTGGATGCACTGTTAAATGATATAACAGCACAGGGAAACCGGATTGCAGAGCATATGGATATCCGGGATATGAAAAAATACCGCGGACTGATCAAGGACTTTTTAAATGAAGTGGTTTACCGCTCCCATAAATTTTCCAGGGAAAATTTTCTGGACCGCCGGGGACGTCATCGTGTCTACGGAATCATCCGGCTGATTGATAAAAATCTGGATGAACTGGCAGGCGAGCTTGTGGAAGATGAGAAAGACCATATATCCATTCTGGACCGGATTGGGGAAATTAAAGGATTGCTTCTGGATATTCTTACATAATATAATAATGAAGGGGGAGGATAATTATGGCAGGTTTTAAAGAGATTCTTGGACATGAACAGATCATTGAGCATTTGCAGAATGCAATTGCCCTTGATAAAGTATCCCATGCCTACATATTTAACGGGCCTGATTTTTCCGGCAAAATGATGCTGGCAGACGCTTTTGCCATGTCCTTACAATGTGAAGGAGACGATAAGCCATGTCTTAATTGTCGCTCTTGTAAACAGGCAGCCGACCGCAACCAGCCGGATATCATCTATGTGTCCCACGAAAAGCCAAACACCATCGGGGTGGATGACATTCGTACCCAGGTGAATAATGATATTGGGATCAAGCCGTACAGCAGCCGCTACAAGGTTTATATTATAGATGAAGCGGAAAAAATGAACCAGCAGGCGCAGAACGCTCTTTTAAAAACGATTGAGGAGCCGCCTGCTTATGCGGTTATCCTGCTTTTAACCACAAATGCAGACCGTTTTCTGCCAACAATTCTTTCGCGCTGTATCCGCTTAAACCTTAAGTCGGTAAAAGAAGCGGAGATTAAAAAGTACCTGATGCGCGAGTACCAGATACCGGATTACCAGGCGGATGTGTGCGCTGCGTTTTCGCAGGGAAATGTGGGCAAGGCAGTGCAGCTTGCATCTTCTGAGGAATTTGGTGATTTAAAAGCTGACGTACTGCAGCTTATGAAACGTGTAAACGACATTGACCTGTATGAAATGGGGGCGGCAGTTAAGCAGATTTCAGATTATAAACTTTCTGTAAATGACTATTTCGACCTGATGATGATATGGTTCCGGGATGTGTTATATATGAAAGCAACCAATGATGTGAACAGCCTGATCTTTAAGGATGAGGTTTATGACATAAAAAAACAGGCAGCAAAGAGATCTTATCAGGGAATCGAAAAGATATTAAAAGCACTTGAAACAGCAAAGGTGCGGATTTCAGCAAATGTAAACTTTGATTTGGTGATTGAACTGCTGCTTTTGACGATTAAGGAGAATTAGAATGATAAAAGTAGTAGGTATACGTTTCCAGCGGGCAGGAAAAATTTATTATTTTGACCCGCTGGATTATGAGCTGGAAACAGCCATGCATGTAATCGTGGAAACAGCGCGCGGGGTGGAAATGGGAACCGTGCTGATTCCGCCGAAAGAGATTGAGGATGACAAAGTGGTCCAGCCCTTGAAACCGGTAATCCGTGTGGCAACGGATGAGGATGAGAAGGTGATGGAGCGCAATAAAGAGCGGGAAGCAGAAGCATTTGTTATCTGTAAGGAAAAGATTGCAAAGCACGGACTGGAAATGAAGCTCGTTGCAGCAGAGTATACGTTTGACAGCAACAAGCTTCTGTTTTACTTTACAGCGGACGGCAGAATTGACTTCCGTGAATTGGTAAAGGACCTGGCATCGGTGTTTCGGACAAGGATTGAGCTGCGCCAGATTGGTGTCCGTGATGAGACAAAAATGCTTGGCGGTATCGGTATCTGCGGACGGGAGCTGTGCTGCAAATCCTATCTGACAGATTTTATTCCGGTATCCATTAAAATGGCAAAGGAGCAGAACCTGTCCCTGAACCCGACAAAGATATCGGGCGTCTGCGGCAGACTGATGTGCTGCCTGAAAAACGAGCAGGAAACATATGAATACCTAAACGGCCGCCTGCCTGCAGTGGGTGACACTGTTACGACACCGACCGGACTTCACGGCGAGGTATCAGGAATTAACGTTCTGCGCCAGATTGTAAAAGTTATTGTGGATAACGGGGAAGAAAAGGAACTGCAGGAATATTCCGTGGATGACCTTCGTTTTACCCCGCGCCACCGAAAGAGCGTTAAGGTAACCGAAGAGGAATTAAAAGAGCTGGAAGGCCTGGAGGATTCCCAGGAAGTAGCAATGAACAGGCCGGAGCAGGATAATCCGGGAAATAACCGTCCAAAAAGAAATTCCCGTGAGGAAAACAAGGACTACAGCCGTAAGGATCGTGACAACCGCAGGGAGAAAAAGCCGTATAACCGCAAAGACAGGGATTACAACCGTGACGACTCAAACCGTGGGTATGGGAACGGCAGGGAGCGTAAGGAATACAAGGGGCGCGGCAGGAAAAATTATGACAGAAAAAACAGTCAGAATGAAACAGACCGAAAATAAACCGGATGTAGTGATTTACAGCCATGAGAGACTGGACGAGCTTCACCGGAACAATTATTATATTATTCAGGACAGCAAACGCTTCTGTTTTGGAATGGATGCCGTGCTGCTGTCCGGTTTTGCAAAGGCAAAGCCGGGCGAGCGCGTGCTGGATCTGGGAACGGGAACCGGAATCATTCCGATTCTTATGGAGGCAAAAACAGAAGGCGAGCATTTCACCGGACTGGAAATCCAGCCGGAAAGTGCAGACATGGCAGCGCGCAGTGTAGCGTATAACCATCTGGAAGAAAAAGTGGATATTGTAACCGGAGATATTAAAGATGCTTCAAACATATTTGGGGCATCTTCTTTTGATATCATCACCACAAACCCGCCATATATGATAGAACAGCATGGAATTGCAAATAATTCCGATTGCAAAACGATTGCGCGGCATGAAATTTTATGCAACCTGGATGATATACTGCGTGAGAGTGCAAAGATCCTGAAGCCGGGCGGACGCTTTTACATGGTGCACCGTCCGTTCCGTCTTGCGGAAATTCTTGGTAAAATGACAGAATACCGTATTGAACCCAAACGGATGAGGCTTGTTTATCCGTTTGTGGATAAGGAACCGAATATGGTTCTGATAGAGGGACTCCGCGGAGGAAAACCGCGCATGACGGTGGAAAAGCCGCTGATTGTGTATAAGGAGCCGGGGGTTTATACGGAGGAGATTTATGACATATACGGGTATTGACATACGTGTTTTTTACGTATATGATGATATTATAAGATGCAGAGAGGGAAAATAATGGCAAGGGTATCGGAGATAGTCAAAAAAATTAAAAAACAGACGGACTGCCATTTGCTTCGGGAAGGTGGAAATCATGAAATCTGGATAAATCCAGTTACGGGAAAGGAATTTCAGATTCCCCGCCATTATAATAAGGAGCTTCCAACAGGAACTGCAAACAAGATTTTAAAAGCAGCAGGACTTTTATAGTTGTATTTGGCAAGAGGAGAATTATATTATGGCAAAGTATATATATCCAGCGGTATTTACACCGGAAGAAGAAAAATTTTCAATTAACTTTCCTGATATTGAAGGTTGTTATACATGTGGGGATAGTCTTGCGGACGGAATGGAAATGGCAGAAGATGCCCTGGCTCTCATGCTTACACATTTGGAAGATGAGAAACGTGAAATCCCGGCCGCATCTTCTATTAATTCCCTTACTCTTAGTGGTGATGAATTTGCAACTTATATTTCATGTGATACTACCGTATATCGCCGGCTTATGAATAATCTCGCAGTGAAAAAAACACTTTCAATTCCTTCATGGCTCAACGATTCCGCAGTTGCAGCAGGAGTGAACTTTTCACAAGTGCTTCAGGATGCATTAAAACAGAAATTAAATATTCATTGAAATAGGAGTAGTTTATGGGAAAAATGACCATATACCATGGGAGCTATACAATTGGTAGAACATCCTGAAATAATCAGAAGCAGGAATACCGCAGGGAACTATGATAATGTCTCCGAGGTAAAATATTCTGAATGCCTTTCTGGACGGAGAGATTATAAGGGCAGAGTAAGGCTGCCCTTATGATTAAAGGCTAATTTCCTTCCTGCACACCATTTCCATGAATTCCCTAAAAGAGGCAGCCGTTTCCGTTGTATCTTCAAATTCCGGTTCGGCGCCACGGACGACAATACCATCTTCCATGCGGATAGCGTAATAGCTGTATCCGCCTTTCACGGAAAGGCAGAAGGGCAGATGATGGTTCCAGAAGTCTTTTATACGGGTCTCCCATTCTTTATCTTCGGCATCAGCGGCAGCCTGCATACCAAAATCCTCTGTTCCCAGCATCCACACGGTTTCATCAGAGTTTGTACAGCTGCGGATACCGGACAGGAATCTGGTATATTCTGTTGGAATATTGCCATATCTGTTAATGCATTCTGGCAGGTTACTGGTTTCCATATTTATCTTTTTCATCCTTTTATCTTAATATCTTTTCCCAAAAACTTTTTTCAGACTTTTTCATCCTGAAGTGCAGGACCTTCCATTAAAATCATGTTGCCATCATTGTCGATATCCCCACAATAATATTAATATCACGTTTCCCAAAATTCTTCAACCTCTTTCAATATTTCTTCGTGGGGAAGAATTGTTGCTTCTTCAATGCTGATACCGGTTTTTTGCAGGTAGTATTTAATCAGGTGGTAGCCGACGGCATATCCCGCACAATAGGGCAGGCCTGCTTCGGGAAAGCACTGCATTCTGGCCATTTCATCACCGTACAGATAGGCAGTGATGTTTTCAAAGCCCGTTGCATTCAGACCGTCATGGATGATCTCTTTTATCAGAGGCAATAGTTCGGGATCCGTTTTGCTCACCCATGGTCCTAGAAATTCTTCGCCATGTATTGCCGTAGCATAGTTCTCCGCCAGCCCCTCTCCCACAAGCATCTCGCCAAGGGTTATGTCGTTCGTCCATTTGATAAACTGGTATCTGACATTATGGTTTGTTTCATGTGCAAGTGCGGCAGGGAGTTTTTTCAGATTGTTTTCATCTGGTATCAGCCAGCCCATCACGAAGCCGGGAATGCCTCCGTCTCCGCAATAGCCCTCATTCATTTTGGTATAAGCATTCTCCGGGTCTGCCAGAAAAATAGAAAACAGATACTCCTTAACTTTGAGTTCAATTCCCTTGCTGATAAAGCGTTCCAGAGCGCTTTCGATGGATTTTTGACAGACATCCCATAGATTCTGGTCAGAAATGGCTTCAATCCAGGCCTTTGTCGTCAAATTCACTTTGGACGGGGGAAAAAGCCCCATCCTGTTATTCGCCATGATAATATCGTAAGCCCCTTCTTTAGTCGCTTTGATGGGGATATGATAGCAGTCCCATTTGCCCTTAAAAGGGAGCATCAGTTCGTAGCGGTATATATCATCCTTTTTATTCTGATTCGCAGTCATTATTTTTCTGTAAACATCCGGTGAATATACTCTCTTCACAATCATAACAGCCTCCTCATATTCCGTCGGTATCAGCCGCAGTAAGTCTGTATCGCTTCATTCACAAATACTGCGGTTCCTTCTCCTGCGTATTCATCAATACTTTTTGTAAACTCCCCGCCACCGGCATACATCTTCCCAAGTCCGCTCAAAATCTTATCCGTACACTTATAAAAGTGTTCTGTAAGGAAACTTTGCAGCTTTATGACCAGTGCCTGAGCCGCTTCGGATGATGGATCAGTATCTTTGATTTCTCCAAATTCCCTGAATATCATCATACATTGTCTGTTTAAAATTTGGTCTTCCTCAGGTGTGCGGTTTTTTGCTTTTTCCTCATACTCCTTGTATTCCGGTGAATTACCCCATGCTGCTTTTGCACGCGTGGCATATTCATCCAGCCTGCTTTTGTCAAATGCTGAAAAATCTGTAGTTGAAAAATTTATATATTTTACACCTAACAGTTTTATTCCAGTTGCAAAGTTGATTAGATTCTCTAAATGCTCTTTTTTTAGCTTTAGCAAGGTTATCTGCTGATCTAACGCCTTATTCCTGTCAAAATCCGGACTTTTCAAAATTTTCCTGATATCCTTTAGCGAAAACTCCAGTTCCCGGAATAGTAAAATTTGCTGCAGCCGTTCCAAATCGGTATCTGTATATAATCTGTATCCGGCATCACTGTATTTTGACGGATGCAGAAGACCGATTTTGTCATAATACTGGAGCGTGCGGATACTCACGCCCGCAAGTTTGCTTACCTCATGTACTGTCATCATTTAGATTTCCTCCCTGATTGCATTATAAACTATGACGTTACGTAATAGTCAATATATTTTTTGGGTTTATGAAAGATAATACGGTTCAAAATTATAATCCACTAAATCCTGTCAGTCGTTTGTTTCCGTCCTTCTTTAGTGCAAAAAGAAAGAGCCGATTTCAGAGGCTCTTTATAGTCGTTCAATTATTTAGTTTGTCAATAATGCCATCACCTCTGCAGGCCGTAAACAGTTTCATCTGCAAATATTCCCCGGAAGTATGCATCCATTGCATCATCCAGCCGTTCCAGATATTCCGTATAATCGGCCGGAAAAGCTTTTATATGGAACAAATCACCATCATCAAAATGGTATATCATTGTTTTAAGGATGTACTGGTAGACAAATGTAATTTTCATTGCTGTTTCCATGCTCTGTCCGTGAGTACCGGCTTCTTTAGCCAAAACTATGACACTGTCGTAAAATTCCCAGAAGTGACAGCCGGAAAAAATGCCCGTTTCATGCAAATCATAGACCAGACTGTTTTCATGGCACATATAATTACGGTTAATAACCTCAGCCGCATCTTTTAAAAGCATACGATTACCTCAATTCATCTGTACTAAATCACATTTTAGTTCATAATCAACCGCAAATACATTAAAGACGAAATCATAAGTGTATATTACAAAATGTTTATAATCATTTTTATTATAGTCATATCTAATAGGTATATTTCTTAGATAATCACTATTCTGAACAACAAGTAAGGAACTTTTGCTCATGACCTGAATCTCATTTTTATCAGCTTCATATGTGTCCAGTTCACAAGAAGTATATTTTATTACTTGTTTAAATATAAGTTCATATGGAATCCATATGTCATCCTTAATTTTACTCGCAAGATGTCCGTTGATTTCTCCCTTAAATTTAAGTGTTGAATCCGTTTGAATCACACTATCTATAAAAATGCAATCCCTGCCATACAACACTCCCAGTTTTTCATGTTCTATTGAA
>CANOLA010000048.1 GCA_947566705.1 uncultured Lachnospiraceae bacterium
CACATCATCCATTTCCTTTTTATCCAGAAGAAATTTATTAATCATAACATCCTGCGCCGAAAACAAAAGAATGCACTGTGAATTTTCACCGTCGCGTCCCGCACGCCCCGCCTCCTGGTAATAATTTTCCATGCTCTGCGGCATATTATAATGAATCACATACCTTACGTTTGATTTGTCTATTCCCATTCCAAATGCATTGGTGGCAATGATAATCTGCACCCGGTCATAAATAAAATCATCCTGGCTGTTCTTTCTTGTTTCACTGTCAATTCCGGCATGGTAACGGGAAACCAGAATCCCGTTATCCGACAGCTTTTCATACAGCATGTCCACATTTTTTCTTGTCGAACAGTATATGATTCCACTCTCCCCCAAATGGCTTTTCACATAATCCATGACAAATTCATCCTTCCGCTTTCCTGCCACATGCTCCACGCGGTAATAGAGGTTTTCCCGGTCAAAGCCTGTTACCACTATTTCCGGGGTCTTCAGCTGTAAAATACATTCGATATCCGTTTTTACCTCAGCGGTCGCCGTTGCCGTAAACGCACTGACTACCGGACGCCTGGACAGCCCCCCGACAAACTCTGTAATCTTTAAATAGCTCGGCCTGAAATCCTGCCCCCACTGTGAAATACAGTGCGCTTCATCAACGGTTACCATGGAAATGTCAGTGTTTAATGCAAACTGCATAAATCCTTCACTCTCCAGCCTTTCAGGAGCAACATACATAATTTTGTATGTGCCTTCCTGTGCCAGATGAAGCGCCTTTGTGATCTGTTGTTCTGAAAGGGAAGAATTAATGAATGCGGCATGGATACCCGCCTCGTTTAAAGATTTCACCTGGTCCTGCATCAGGGAAATAAGCGGTGATATGACAAGTGTGATTCCCGGAAGAAGCAGTGCCGGTACCTGGTAACAGAGAGATTTTCCCGCGCCTGTCGGCATAATTGCAAGCGCATCTTTTCCTGATAAAATGGATGCGATGATTTTTTCCTGCCCGTTCCGGAAGGAATCGTATCCAAAGTATTTTTTTAATATTTCGGATGGGTTCATATTTAATTTCCTTTTTCTGTCTGTGGATTGTGTTCATACTTGTGAATTCAGGGAACAATGACGAACATTTTAAAATTATAACACAAGAGTCTCTGTTTGTATAGCAAAAAAGTGACAGTTCCACCCGTTTTTGCTATAATAGGGACATGATGCATATATTTATTATTGAGGATGAACCGCTCATCAGGCGGGAACTGAAAATACTGCTGGAAAATGCCATGTACCAGGTAACAGCAGCGGACAGTTTTGAAAATATTTCAGAACAGATAAAGACAAATCTGCCGGATTTAGTGCTTATGGATGTGAATTTGCCGGGGATTTCCGGTTTCGATATCTGCACGCAGATACGGGAACTGACGGATATTCCTGTCATTTTTCTGACAGGCCGCACGGATTCCATGGACGAGCTGAACGGTATATTAAAAGGAGGAGACGATTATATTACAAAGCCGTACCAGGCTCCGGTTCTTCTGGCAAGGATTGCCGCAGTATTAAAGCGCACCATGGCCCATAATCCAAAAGAAGCAACTGTTTTTACCAAAAACGGCGTGACGCTTGATATTCCAAAATGCAGCCTTTTTTACAGGCAGGCTAAAGCAGAACTTACAAAAAACGAAATGAAAATTCTGCACCTTCTGTTTCTGCACGAAGGAGAATTTGTTTCCCGGATGGAACTGGTGGAATATCTGTGGGAAAACCACATTTTTATTGACGACAATACCTTAAGCGTCCATGTGACAAATATCCGCAAAAAATTAAATTCCATCGGGGTATCGGATTTTATTGAGACAAAAAGGGGCATGGGTTACTGCATATGAAACTGACAGAATTTATAAAAGACAAAGGAATGCTTTTACTGCTGCACATCGTATGCATGTACGTCCTCTTTGTCTATTTACGGCTGACGGACTACAATACATCAAACATTGCACTGATTCTGGTTTTCTGGCTGGTTCTTCTGGCAGCGTGGCTTCTGGTTACATACAGACAGCGGAAAAAATATTTCCGCGAAATGGAACAGATTCTGGAAAAAACAGACAGAAGATATTTACTCGGTGAACTGCTGCCGGATTCTTTCCGGTTAGAGGACAGGCTTTACAAGGAAATGATCCACAGATCTAACAAATCCGTTATAGAACGAATCCGCCAGCTTGAGGAAGAACAAGAAGACTATAAAGAATACATAGAAAGCTGGGTGCACGAAATCAAGGCTCCGATAACCGGAATTTCACTGGTCTGTGAAAACCGCCGGCATGTTCCGGCTGTTTTTGATGATTTTAAAACCATCAGCCTGGAAAATAAAAAAATAGAAAACTATGTGGATATGGCACTGTACTATGCCCGTTCCAAAGAGGTTTACAAAGATTATATGATACAGAAAACCAGCCTGAAAGAAGTGGTCTGTGAAGTTCTGGATAAAAACAGGCTGCTTTTAATCCAGAACCGGGTACAGGCAGACATAAGCTGTAAGGACATGGTTTATACTGATAAAAAATGGATTGCTTTTATCCTAAACCAGCTCATCTTAAACAGCGTAAAATATAAAAAAGAATCTCCTGTATTCTATATAAGGACCAGGCGCGCTGAACACGGGGTGTTTTTAACCGTGGAGGACAACGGAACCGGCATCCGCCCGGAGGAACTTTCCCGGATTTTTGAAAAGGGTTTTACCGGAACGAATGGAAGAAAAGAAGAACGCTCCACCGGGATGGGACTTTATCTGTGCCGCAGGCTCTGTGATAAAATGGGGATTGGAATTTATGCAGAGTCGGAATATGGCAGGGGAACGAAAATGATTGTGGAATTTCCGGTTAGTAATTACATAAGCAGGGACTAGTGTGCTGTCTCACTGACTTGAAGTTATCTTACGAAATCTTAAGATAACTTCAATCTGTCTTTATATGAAACCATTCCAGAATAATATAAAATAGCATTGCATAACAAATATGATACAAACGAAAGGAAATCGAGTCATGGCACAGACAGGGAACAATTATATCCGGGTATGTAATGTGGAAAAATATTACGGAAATGAATCGAATGTAACAAAGGCAGTGGACAATGTAAGCTTTCATGTGGACAAAGGCGAATTTATCGGCGTCATGGGAGCCTCCGGCTCCGGGAAAACCACGCTTCTTAACATGATGGCAACCATCGACCGGGTGACAGCGGGACATATTTACTATGAAAATACTGATATCACAGAACTCTCAGAAAACGCTTTGTCAGAATTCCGCAGGAAAAATCTTGGCTTTGTGTTTCAGGACTACAATCTGCTGGATACCCTGACAATTGAGGAAAATATCATTCTGGCACAGACATTACAGGGCGGAAGGAAAAAGGAGATTAATGAACGCTGCAGCAGTATTTTAAGACTGCTTGGAATCGAGGATATCCGGGAAAAATTCCCGTACCAGGTCTCCGGCGGACAGAAACAGCGGTGTGCCTGCGCAAGGGCGCTTGTCAGCAATCCAAAGCTTCTGCTTGCGGATGAGCCGACCGGAGCGCTGGATTCGAAGGCGGCACAGACGCTTCTGGAAACCTTTACCCGCCTGAACCGGGAACTGGGTGCAACGATTCTTATGGTAACCCATGATGCATTTTCGGCAAGCTACTGTAAAAGGATTCTGTTTTTAAAAGACGGGAAAATATTTCACGAACTCATCCGGGGGGAAAAGAAACGAAACATTTTTCTGCAGGAGATTCTGGATGTACTGTCGCTGACGGGAGGTGAAATGTCTGATGTTTGCTAAGCTTGCTTTCCGCAACATGAAACGTTCCGCAAAGGATTACCTGGTTTATATTCTTACCATGACAATTATTACGGCACTGATTTACGCATTTGGCAGCCTGATTTTCCAGAACGAGCTGGAAGACCTTTTTGACCTGGAGCCGGTGATGAACGCCATGCTGATTCTTGCAACCGTATTTATTGTTATCATTGTTGCATGGCTCATCAACTATATGGTCCGGTTTATGCTCGAAAAACGAAGCAGTGAATTTGGAATTTACCTGCTCCTTGGAATGAAAAAGAAAACGGTTTCCAGACTGTATATCCGGGAAAATCTTCTGCTTGGCAGTTTTTCTTTCTGCTGCGGCATTATTCTTGGGATACTGCTTCAGCAGGTACTGGTTTCCGTTATGTATTCCATGGTAAGGCTGGAATACCACCTGCATATCATGTTCCATTATAAAACCTTTCTGATGACGGCTCTTTGTTACTTCGGCTGTTATCTGCTGGCATTAATCCGCTGCAGGCATAAGTTCAGAAAAATGAATATCCACGCACTGATGGAAGCCAGACGCCGGAATGAAAAAATAATAGAAAAACATGAAAAGGGAAAACGGATTCTCCTCCCGCTCTCCATGATTTTTATTTTACTGTTCTGGAGCGTGTTTGGCAGGCTTGGAGATACCATGGAAGTTATTATTTTTCTGGTCGGGCTGGTACTTACCATTTATCTGTTTTATACCGGCATGTCGGCATGGATTATCTGCTATATCCGCCAAAAAGGAAATGCAGTCTACAAAGGGCAGAATCTGTTTCTGCTCCGGCAGTTTGCGTCAAAGATAAAAACCATGCAGTTTACAATGGGAACACTGACCTCACTGTTTGCCCTCGCACTGCTCGGCGCTTCCATTGCCTTCATGTTCAGCGAATATGAAAATACGATATTAGAGGAAAAATTTCCGTTTGACGTGCTGGTATACAGTGCAGACACAGACGATGATTTTTCTGAAGAAAAAGCCGTCATTAATGCAGAAACAGCGTCCGCAGAATACTATCCGTACCACATTTACACGGATAAAAACAACCAGGTGAATACCTGGTTGCTGACACATTTAGAGGCATGGGGAACCATGTACCGCACAGCAGATGGAAAACCTGATATGGCTGAAATAGAAGAAATGCTTTTAAATGAAGGCTGCTATTATCCATACGATACTTATATGGGGCTTTCGGATTATAACCATCTGCGGCAGATGCTGGGATATGGAAAAAAAGAAATAACCTCCGGGGAATACTTTCTTCAGATTAAACCCCGGTTATACAATGAAGTTACAGATGCCCCAGAGGATTTACAGATTGCAGACGCTTCCGGCAATACCTTTCTTTCCTGCGCCGGGATAATCCCTGATTACTTTTCGCAGGACGGACACAACGGAGCGGATTATGTGGTTGTCGTACCGGATGAAGTACTGGAACGTATGAGTCCCTATTATTCGGAACTGGCTGTGGATTTAAAGGGCGCACGCCCGGTTAATTTACAGAATAAACTGATGGAGCTGGCACCGGAAAACGATGATATGGAACTGGATATGGACTATATCAACAACCCGGATTTATGCTGCGGCTCAGACGCCATTATTACATTCGGTTCAGTTTATCTGGCAAGGGAAAGTCTGATCCCTGAAGTCAAGTATATGCTGGGTTCCATAATTATTCCCATGTTTTATATCGGTCTGGTGTTTGTATGTGTTGCCGTAACCGTGCTGTCTGTCCAGCAGCTAAGCGATTCCGCCAAATACAGATTCCGGTATGATGTGCTGGCAAAGCTCGGACTGGAACGAAACCAGATCCGCTGCATGATTTTAAAACAACTGGCTGCCTACTATCTGTGCCCTGCACTGTTTGCAATGGTCATCAGCGGAAAAATGATTTTATATGTCAGTAAACAGTTTGTCACTGCAACGGGTGTCCCGGCTTTTGCCGGTACATTTTTCCTGAAAAGCATCGCATTGTTTTTTGGAATTTATCTGGTTTATTTTATTGTTACTTATGTTGGGTTTAAACGGAATGTAGAGGAAAAGCGCAGGTAGTCTGCGCTTTTTCCACAAGGAAGAGGGCAGAATATATGCAGTATATTTAAAATCTGTCATTCCAGATAATCCTCAATAATTTTATCTGCTTCATCCTTTGGAAGCCACCAGATTCCAAGAATACAGTTCTTTTTATCACGTTTTATCTGAATGTCATAGTTTCCTCTGGAATCATAATTAAAAAGCTGCAGGGAACCGTCTGCCCTTATATCCATAAAAAGCCGGATACGTCTGCCGTCATAGTAATATGCGCCATTCTTTTTTTCGATTCCAACTTCATGGTAATCTGTCGCAGAATCTTTGTTCGTTTTTTTGACCTTCACTTTACAAGTAAATGTGATTCTTCCAACTTCTGCCGTAATTTTTGCTGTTCCGGCTTTCTTTGCTGTTACTTTCCCATTCCGGTCCACAGACGCAATGCTCCGGTTGCCAGACTTCCATGTAATTTTCTTTTTTGTCCCTTTCAGTTTAAGTGTTGCCTGCTTTCCTTTTTTAAGAACTACGGATTCTTTATTTAATTCCATCACACCGGCTTTTCCAGAAGCATCATAAGCATTTTCGATTTCCTTTATCCCCTCCAGAAGCAGATTCATTTCCTTCCCTGTACAGTACTTCTCCTTCTTCATTTCTGCACACTGTTCCCCTGCATCGTCCAGAAGTTCCGGCAGATTTTTATACGGGCCAAGCGTCACATAACCATCCTTTTCAACAAGGACAAGCCCTACAGAACCATCCGTTATTCCGCCCGAAGGTTTTTCGGATTCCAGGACTCCTTTAACAAAAATATAATACTCCCCGTTTTCATATCTGATTTTTATATCTTCTTTCTGTGTTTTACTGCTTTGCTTATTTTCGGCTTTGACCGGTGTCCTGTACACACCGGCTGCAGATGCCGTAAGCACAAATACCACCGTAAGTACAAATGCTGCTGCTTTTGAAATTTTTGATTTTTTCCTGTAATTCATAATTGCTTCCAGCCTCCCTTTCAATAGTTTTCCGCTTTCATTCAGGCTCACGGACGCCGCTGGATTTTTAAAGGAATTTCCCGCTCCAGCCGCATTTAATAACGTATTTCCGTATGCTCTTTTTCCCTCTGTATCCAGATTTCGGATTACCTGTTCATCGCAGGACAGCTCACACAAACCGCTGACTTTTTTCTCCATCAGATACACAAACGGATTAAACCAGTGCAGACACATGACAAGCTGTATAAGCCATTTATACAGAATATCCCTGCGTTTTTCATGCATCAGTTCATGCAATAAGATATAATGCAGATCTGCACCAGAAAGCTCCGTTTCAGGAAGCACTATACGCGGGTGAAAAAAGCCCACCAGAAGCGGGGACGATACCAGGCTGCTGGTATACAGTCCGACATTTTTCCGGATTTTATGCTGATTGATAAGTGTTCCCAGCTTTTCCAGACAGCCGATATCCGTGACCGCCCTGCTCTTCGCTTCCACATATTTTACAAAAGCCTGATACACTGTAACTCTGCGAACCAGAAGAAGCAGCGCTGTTACAAACCAGAGAATATGCAGTCTTTGCAGGACAAACGTAATTCCCTTCCGAAACTGTTTGGAAAACTGCAGACGGGCAGGTTCCAAAACTGCTTTCTCCTGCTCATTTTTGATCCGGAGAACCTCTGCAGGTTCTGATTCCGGTGCACTGGCCGATATCCCGCTGTGTTCCAGCCGGCTTTCCGGCAGTGTCACATGAATCCCTAAGTCCAGTGTCCACGGAAGCAGCAGCCGAAGCGCCACAATGAGCCAGATATAATACTGCCAGCCATAGCCCAGACGCTTCTCATACAGCGGTCGAAAAAGAAACAAAAGAAACATTAAAAACGTGCCGGATGCAGAAAGCGACAACAGTAATTTCATGCTCTCATGCATTATCCGTTCCTCCTGTCAGCTGTTTTAATTCTTCATACTCTTCTGCCGACAGCCATTCTTTCTGGATCAGCATGGCAACCAGCCCTTTGGCATTCCCTTCGTAAACTTTTCCAAGAAACGCTTCGGTCTGCGCGGTCCGGTATTCGTTTTCCGAAACAACGGCTGTGTATTTGTTGCGGTGTCCAATCTTGTTTGTTTTTAACATGCCTTTTTCGACCAGTCTGGAAAGCAGGGTGATAATTGTGTTTTTTGTCCAGTTCATTCCCTTTTTTCCCAGAGCCTCTGCGATTTCTGCATACAACGCAGTCCCCCCGCTGCTCCAGATGACCTTCATAAGTTCCAATTCGTAATCGGATGTCTGCTGCATGGTTCCTCCTTTTTAAGCGTACAGCGTGTTATCTTTCATATAAGATAACACGCTGTACGCTTAAAGTCAATAGGGAATTTTATTTACTGCAATTTCCAGAGAAGCAGGATTTTGGCTTTAACTTTAAAGCAATGTATTATTTCACCTCATATGCCGGACCAGAATTTTTTTCAGGCGTTCGAGTCCTTCAGTAAGGATTTCTGCTGTGGAAGGCGTTATCACAGATATTCTCACTGCCCTGTCAGCGGGCTTGTTTCCCACTGTAAATCTCTCTGCACCAAATACTTCAACTCCCGCCTTCCCTGCGCAGATTTCAAATTCCTCCCCCGTAAAATGCTCTGACAGCAACAGCCAGCGGAACGGGCAGGAAAGCTCACTTGGGGACAAGTACTCTTTTAATATTTTATTTGCGATGGTGTTGCGTTTTGCAATTTCCAGTCTGCGTTCAGTTATGATTTCATCTGCCGTACCGTTTTCTATCAGTCCTGCTACAACGGCTGTAAGTACTGCAGGATTTGATATATTCATAGTATATAATGCTGCATCCAAAGCAGGATGATACTTCCGGGGTACATGGATAAATGCAGTTCTTAGCCCCGGTGCAACCGTCTTGGACAAGCTTGCCAGACAGAAGACTTGTTCAGGGGCAAATGCGGCAACCGGGGGGAGCAGATTTTCATTTGCTTTCAGCAGATTGTTTATTGCGTCCTCAATGACAATTAAATCGTTTTTTTCTGATATTTCTGCTATCATTTTTCTTGTTTCAGAAGACATGATATGTCCTGTCGGATTCTGAAAATCCGGCATGATATAAATACCTTTGATATTTTCATTTTGGATGGCATAGTTTATCCCTTCTTCTGTCATTTCATAATTCTCATACTGTACAGACACAAGCTGGGCACCTGCCATCTTTGCAGCCATTTTGATACCTGGATAGGTTACATAATCCGTGCCGATTTTATCCCCCTGTTTAAATAGTCCGCATAATACTGCAGTCAGGGCATTCTGTCCGCCTGCCGCTAAAAGAATATGCTCTCTGTCTGTATGAAATCCCATTTTCTGAAACCATGCCACGCCTGCTTCCCGCTGCTTTTTCGTTCCCCGGGGTTCTGCGTAAGAAAAAAGCTTTAGCGAATCTTTTCCCTTAAGTAATTGCTCTGCAAATTGCTGCACTTTCAGATTTGCTTCTGCATGGGGATAAATCCCGCCCATTTCTATCAGCTTCGGATTTTCTTTTCCGCATACAAAAATTTTATCAGCTACTGCATCAGAAGAAACATAAGTCCCATTGCCGACAGAAGATGATAACAATCCTTTTTGTCCGCAAATTCGAAATGCCCTGGAAACTGTACTTAAATTAATATCCAGAAAATCCGCCAGTTCCCTTTGCGGCGGCAGTTTTGTTCCCGGCTGTAATATTCCCTTTTTTATATCTTCTTCCAGCAGCTCTGCCAGCGCCAGATATAACGGGGATTCTGCTCTGCTTAAATCCGGTTTCCAGCTCATGGGATAATTACCAAAAGAATTTACCGGCATTATATTTCCTCCATTCGGTGTGAAATGCTGCTAAAATTGTAGTGCATACAATTTTACTATTGTCTGGCTTAAATTGCAAATATATAATAAAAACATGTTATTTTTTATGAAAAACCTGACCTGAAGGAGGTATCCGTTATGGAATATAAAACTGCAAAAAAAGAACATACAAAACAGATTTACCAGTTAGTACAAAATACTATACAAGCTATTTATCCCTTGTACTATCCAAGGGAAATTACAGAATTTTTCAGCAGTCTTCATTCAGAGGAAACGATTGCTTCTGATATCCAAAAGGGTATTGTAAAAGTTTTGTCGGTGGATAACTGTTTAGTGGGAACAGGTACATGTGAAGAAAATCATATTAAAAGGCTGTTTGTAGTTCCCGGCCTGCAGAAAAACGGATATGGCAGCACAATTATGCAGCATCTGGAAAAGGAAATCGCTGCCAGCTACCATACCGCTGTTTTGGATTCTTCACTTGCGGCAGCCTGTTTTTATGAACATAAAGGCTATAAGACTCTGATGCATAAAGAGTTATCTGCTGGAAATGGTACGGTATTGGTCTATGAAATTATGGAAAAAAGCCTGCATACCAGTACTTTAAGCATTAACTACGACGGAAAATTCTTTACTCCTGTTATTAATTCCCAAAACGGGGAAGTAAACAGCCAGACTATATTTTCCTACCACCAGAACGGAGAAATCCTATGGGCAGAATATTCCGGCGGAGACATTCTCAAAGGGCATCTGACCGGAACTGTCTCTTTTAACGGGGAAATGGATTATTATTACCAGCATGTTAATTTACGTCATGAAATAAGGTCAGGTAAATGCCATAGTGTTCCGCATCTTTCAGATAATGGAAAACTGGAGCTGTCCGAGCAGTGGCAGCGGTTGGACGGGAACAGGTCAGAAGGACGCTCTGTTGTCAGGGAAATATTTTCTTGAATTTTGGCAAATAAGATGATATTATCTATTCAAAGCATATTTTCATATCAGGCGTGGTCATGGAGGACTGCACGTTGGAATCATATCAGAAACAAATCAGGTTTAGTTCACGAAAATTCATGCTTTTAATAACACATTACAATTTAAGAGCAGGGATTTGACGTGATCAGCAGTTTCGTTGCATGAAGCGGCGGAAATAGTACATTTGCGTAATTATTAAATCCTTGTTCGGCAGGATGTTTCAGATTTTCTATGAAAACCTGACATAAGCTGATGTTCAAATTCAGGGAGGAGAAATTATGGCAAAAGAGTACAGGAAACTTTTATTTACGGACAACTTTATGTTCTGCAAGGTGGTTGTCAGCAATCCGGAGCTGTGCAGACATATGCTGGAGCTGATTCTGGGGACAGCAATCCGGAAAATAAATATCAGTGCAGCGGAACATGTTATGGATATAACAGCGGATGCGAAAAGCATCCGGCTGGATGTATATCTGGATGATGATGCAGGAACGGTATATGATCTGGAAATGCAGACTGCTGCAAAAAAGAACCTTCCGCGCAGACTGCGGTATTATCAGGGAGTCATTGACCTGAATCTGATTGAGAAGGGTGATGACTACGACCAGTTGCCGGAATCAGTGGTTGTGTTTATTTGTACTTTTGATTATTTTGGAAAAAGGCTGCCCTTTTATGTTTTTGAAAACAGATGCGGGGCAATGCCGGAACTTTTGCTGGGAGACGGCACGAGAAAGGTCTTTGTGAATCCGTATGGAAACAGAAGTGGTTTACCAGAGAATGTGGTACATTTTTTAGATTATATCAGAGACAATCGTGCAGGGGATCCGTTTACGGAGGAACTGGAGCAGGCGGTAAAAAAGGCAAGAGTCCACAAGGAATGGGAGGTCGAGTATATGAACTGGCGTGCATTTGAGATGGATTATAATATTGGTAAAAGGATTGCAAGAGAAGAAGGCTGGGAAGAAGGAAAGGAAGAGGGCAGAAAAGAAGGAGAATGTAAAAACCTCATTAAGCAGGTCTGTAAAAAGAAAGTCAGAGGATTAACTCCGGAAGATGCAGCAGAACAGCTGGAAAGTGACATTGGACAAGTAAAGAGTATTTACGCAGCAATTGATTCTGCAGAAAATCCGGATGATATTGATATGATTTACGAAAAATATATTGACTTACACGTTACGTGATATAGTATCCTTTAAAAGAAGGGCGAAAATGTGCCGGCAGTTTCCATCCTTCTTAAAAATGTCAAAGGAGCTGATATGATATGAAAACGATAAGCCAGGTTGCAGAATTAGCAGGTGTAAGCACACGCACATTGCAATATTATGACGAAATCGGACTGTTAAATCCCAGTGAGTTATCCCCGTCCGGTTATCGTCTGTATGATGAAGAAGCGATGCAGACTCTGCAGCAGATTCTGTTTTTCAGGGAACTGGGCTTTCGATTAAAAGAAATCAAAGAAATGCTTGAAGATCCCGGTTTTGACAAAATTTCCGCTTTTAAAAAACAGAAAGAGCTGCTTCTGCTGAAACGCAACAGGACCGACAGACTGATACAGCTCCTTGACCGTTTAGAGAAAGGAGAACAATGTATGAGCTTTAAGGAATTTGACCTGTCTGATTACATTGAGGCACTGGAAAACTTTAAAAATATCAATGCCGGTGCTATTACCACACACTGGGGAAACACCGAAAATTTTGACCTTTTTATCGAGAAAATCAGGGAACATGAAGCGGATATTGCAAAGCTCGCCATTAAAGAATTTGGCAGCACCAAAAAATATACCGAAGCCATGAAATATAACCTTGAACATTTTACAGAGGTTATGAACCAGCGGCTGTCCCTGGTCCCGGAAGAAATGAAGCAGAATGATTTATTTGCGCAGCTTTCCCTTCTCCGGGAAAAGTATGTTTCCTCTGAAGAAGTCCAGAACCTGGTGAGACAAATTATTGCCCAGGCGCAGGAGAATGCTCCCGCCGAACTGGTTGGCGACCGAAAAAAATACTGCGATACCATTATCGGTGTTTATTCTGGTGATTATATAAAAACCATCTTTGACACCCAAAACGGAGAAGGCGCTTCTGATTTTATTGTACAGGCATTTTCATATTTTGCTGACAATATCTGAGACTGCATGAAATTATACTTTTAACAGATTTTTGTAACGGCATAATCTGCCCAGAAATTCAAGTTTTTTTACGGCTTGTTTCCTAGTACTATGTCCTGAAAACCCTTGTGTAAATTTTCAAGGACATAGTACTAGCGTACTTTTATTCTGCCGGCTTTCTGATATCCTCCAGCACTTTTTCAGGAATCTCAAATTCCACGGTCCCCATATACATTGGAGCCACATCCCCTTCGTTAAATGCAATGACAACATGATTCTTTTCGTTCAGATAAAAAGAAGTTTCATCCGTAATCGCCTTAAAATTCCACTCCTCTATTTCATCTTCCAGCCAGTAATATACATTCTCGTCCTTTTCCATCTGCTCACGCATCTGCTCCTTAATGTTCGCACTGACAGGCGTGATATAGTCCGCATCTTCCTTAAATAAATCTTTCAGGGCAAGACGCTTTCCCGTATTCAGGTCAATCGTATAAAAATAATCCCATTCTGCGCCGCTGCCTGCACCCTGGTAGCAGATGAGCTTTAATGTAAAATAATCCTCTGTCGTTGCCAGTACTTCGCTGTTTACCACAACATCCTGATACCCATCCTTATATTTTAAGCCATCCTCAAACTCTTTAATTATTTTATCGGTAATCTCCTGGATTTCAGCATTAATTTCATCCGTGGTACGTGACAGGCTGTCCTGTGCTTCGCTTTCTGTCACTTTTGCATCCGGCCTGATTTCAGGAACGGTAATCTTTGCCGTATTTCTGTCGTTATCATACTGGTAATCACGGAATGTTACGACATTCACCAGCTGTCCAAGCACCGGAATTTTTTCCATGGCTTCCGCAGCTGTTGCTGACAGATTCGGCAGAAGGACAAATGCCGCAATACATGCTGCAGCTGCCGAAGCAAATCTGATAATGGCAGCTTTTGGATGTCTTTCCCGTTTCACTGTTTTGGCCTCCTTAATTAACTGCTGCAGTTTCTCTTCCTGCTGCTCCGACATCTGCGGTTTCTGGTATTCCTCTTTCCATAATGCCAGTTTTTCCTCCGTTTCTGAAAAATTATTCTTCATATTCTTCACCATTCCTTTCCACTTTCCCATCCGACAGCAGTGCCTGCAGTTTCCTCATACTGCGGTACAGCCTGCTTTTTACGGTATTAACGTTTTCCCCCAGAATCTCTGCAATCTCCGAAATCTTCCTGTCTTCAAAGTATTTCAGGATAATCACTGCCCTGTCCTTATCTGCCAGGGCATTTAATGCCTTATGTAAATCAATATCCATATACTGGTCTTCTGCGGCACCCATTTCCGTTTCATTTTTATCCTGAACTGCCTCAAAGGAAAAATGCTTCGGCTGTTTCAGATACTGGAAGCATTCATTTAGCATAATGCGGTATATCCATGTCTTTGCATATTCCGGCTGTTTTAATGTATGGCTGTTTTTCATTGCCCTGCAGGCTCCGCTTTGCACGATGTCAAAAGCATCTTCCCGAGAATGCGCATACCCATATGCAAGCTGGTAATACTGGTTATACTTTTCCAGGAGAATTTGTTCGATTAATTCCCTGTTCGCTTTTTCCTTCTTTTGGGAAAACAAATTCAAAATTTTTCACCTCCTTTATGCCCTTCATAAATATTAGACTATTCACCCCTGGAAAAAGTTTCATGGAAAAAAATTTTTACTGCTCCATTCCATCAATGTATTCCTCTGCTGCCAGGGCTGCATTTGCCCCGTCCGCCACAGCAGTTACAATCTGGCGGTTTTGTTTTGTTCGCACATCCCCTGCCACAAAGATTCCTTCCACACTAGTCCTGCAGTCCTCAGCTGCCACAATATATCCTTTTTCATCAAGCGCTACGGTATTTTTTGCAAATGCAGTATCCGGTTCCATGCCGACGGCAACAAACACTCCGGATACCGGCAGTTTTTTTTCCTCTCCGGTCTGGTTCTGCACCATGGTCACTTCTTCCACCATACCGTTTCCGGCAATCTTTTTTATTTCATAAAACGGCAGAAATTCAATATTGTCAGTATTTTTTATCTTTTCCTGCAGGAAATTTGCCGCCCGGAAGGTGTCCCGTCTGTGTACCAGATACACTTTACGGCATCCTTTTGCAAGATGCAGGGCATCACCCAGCGCGACATCGCCCCCGCCTGCAACCACAACGTCTTTTCCTTTATAAAACACTGCGTCACAGGTTGCGCAGTAAGAAACACCGGAACCTGTAAATTCGTCTTCTCCCTCTGCCCCCAGTTTTCTGTGTTTTGCACCTGTCGCAATAATAACTGCATTTGCCGTAAGTACTGTGCCGTCTGAAAGCTCTGCTTCCTTTTTCCCGTTATCCCGGACTGCCTTTACCATTCCGGTCTGAAACTTAACTTCCAGCGCTTTTGCATGTTCCTTAAACCTTACTGCCATTTCATAACCACCGATTCCATTCAGTCCAAGGTAATTATCCACCTGGTCTGTCTTTATAATCTGGCCGCCGCTGTATGCCTCCTTTTCAATTACCAGAACATCAAGCAACGCTCTTTTGGCATAGACTGCTGCCGAAAGCCCTGCAGGTCCGCTGCCGATTATGATTACATCATACATATCCTATCCTCCTTTTGGTATCGCCTTACTGTCTATTATCATATGTAAAAACTGTCGGAACATACGCTTTTTCGGCCAATATAAGAGATTGACCTTCCTGGCCGGTTAAGATACAATATAACAAAAAAGGAGTACCAGGCAGAATGAAAAATAATTATTTTATAGAAGGTCTGCAGGGAGCTGGAAAAAGCACTTTTGTACAAAGGCTTTCAGACAGCCTGAAAGATTATAAGGTTTTCAGGGAAGGTGATTTCTCTCCTGTCGAACTGGCATGGTGCGCGTGGGTAACAAAAATACAGTATCAGGACATACAAAAGAAATACCCTGCCCTTCAGGAAAAGATTAAAGAGAAAACCTTTTCAGAGGATGATCACAGAATTATATGCTATACGCAGATCATTACGGATGAACCCGGTTTTCACAAAAATATGGAACAGTATGAAATATATAACGGAAACCTGGACAAAAAATCTTTTGAACAAATAATACTGGACCGCTATAAAAAATGGAATGGAATCGGACAGATTTTTGAGTGTTCTATATTCCAGAATATCCTCGACAACCAGATGCTGTATCTTATGATG
Organism: uncultured Lachnospiraceae bacterium; assembly: GCA_947566705.1. GTDB lineage: Bacteria > Bacillota > Clostridia > Lachnospirales > Lachnospiraceae > Roseburia. The sequence continues at coordinate 15,952 of CANOLA010000048.1, forward strand.
CCGGATAATGAAATTATGGATTTTTACAGAAGACTAAAAAATGTGCTCTCCAAAAAAACATACAAAATTATATACCTCGACGTGGATGACATCGCAGAGGGCATCCGGATTATCCGAAAAGAACGCTGCGATGACAACGGATACGAAATGTGGTTTCCCCTTATGATAAAATACCTGGAAGAATCCCCATTCGGAAAAGAACATGCACTGGCAGGAATGGAAGGACTGCTTTTATACCTTAACGGGAGAAAGGCCATTGAACACCGGATTATCGGGGAGATTTTCAGGGATAACACGGTTGTTATTAAGGCAAAAAACTACCGGATGGACGAGATTATGGAACAGCTGCAGGAGAATTATTAAATCTGGCGCTTCCTGTATGTTTCAACAGGAGCCCAGCAGTAACTGTTTCACCGTTTTTACATAATTCTCCGCCACCTGTTCATCAAAGGAAATCACCCGCGACCACATGCGCAGCCCCTGGTAATAATACAGAATCAGATCCGTAATCTGCTCCGTGTCAGCCGCCTTAAATTCGTTCGTTTCTATCCCATAATCCAGCAGGCTGATCCAGCGCTTTTTTGCCCTATTGTTAATTTCTGTAAAGAAATCCCCGTTTCCAAGGCTGGCATATTCATAGATGGCAAGGCTTAAAGACAGCTCTTTATCCATTATCTCGGATTTTATTGCATCAAGCATATCTTCCAGAATCACGCTTGCGCTTTCTTTTCTTTCAATACGGTCTGCAATTACATATTCCTCTGACAGTATATCCGAAAAAATCTGTTCTGTTCCGGAATAATAACGGTAAAGCCCGCCCCGGCTAAGTCCTGTTTTTTCACAGATATCTGTCATTGTCACTGCCTTAAAGCCTTTTTCGGCAAACAGCCGGTATGCCTGTTTTAGAATTTTTTCTTTTGTTTTTGTTCCCTTGTTTCCCATATCAGACAGCCAGTTCCTCCCGCAGCAAAGCGTACATGCAGTAAGAATGGATTTTTCCATTCTTGTATACGCCGTTTCGCATGGTTCCCTCCAGGGTAAAGCCTGCTTTTTCCAGAACACCTCTTGAACCTGCATTGTCTTCAAACGGTTCTGCAAATATCCTTACAATATCAAACTTTTCAAATGCTTCTTTGCAGATTATCCGAACGGCTTCTGACATAATTCCCCTGCGCCAGTATGTCTCTGAGAGCCAGTATCCAAGCTCCGCAGACTTTTCATATACGTCATCCTTCACAAACACGCCGATACCTCCAACAGCTTTCCCGTCCACCTCTATTGCACAGGCAATCTGGTTTTTCCCTGCGTTTGAAATACAGTCGCTAATAAACCATACGGCATCTTTTTGCGTATACGGATTCGGAAATGTGTTGCGCAGCCAGCCTGCAATGGCAGGATTATTTGCAGCAGCCGCCAGTGATGCGGCATCCTCCGTTTTCCATGCTCTTAGTTTGAAATCTTTCATTTTCGGTTCCTCCTCATCAGGAAAATCAGGTTCGTACAGTAAATTTTTCGAAATATCAAAAAAGCGACATCCGTGTCTTAAATTATACGACACAGATGTCGCTTTTGTCAACATAATAATTATAAACTTATTTCCCGCCTGCCTTTAAACTTATATAGTACTGTACTTCTTTCAGTTCCCTGTTCCCAATACTGTTAATCAGAAAATGCTCATTCTGTATAAATCCAAACCGCTCATAGAAACGTCTTGCCTTCCGGTTTTCTTCCAGCACCCACAAAAAAACTTTATCAAACCCCATATTTTCAAGCTCGCTTATAACTGCCTGCAGGAGCTGTCTGCCATAACCTTTTCCCATGTATTCCGGAAGAAGATACAGTGAAATAACCTCGCCATAGTCCTGCATATTCTGCATTCTTGACTTACCAAAACCGGATGTGCCGATAATCATTCCATCCCTGACCATTACCAGGTTTCTGCGTCCAGCCTCTTCTATATGTAACGCCCACTGACCTTTGGGAATGCTGTCAAGGTAGTCCTGCGGAACAATGCCCTGATAGGCATGTTTCCAGCTTTGCTCATATACATTGCTAATAGCAGACCTGGAATCTTCCGGCGTTATATTGCGAATTTCCAGATAGGTATCTGCCGAAACAGCACTTCCCTGGTCTTTGTCAGGATTTATCATTAATTTTTCCATAAATTCTCTCCAGTGTTTCCTCAATTTTCTCCTTCTCACCACTGCCATTTGTCTTAAACCGTAGTAATGGAATGTCACATAATTCCAGAATATGGTTTTTCAGCATATCCCGCGAAGCCTGCTTTGTTTCCGGCCTGTGATAATCATATCCATCGACCTCAATTGCCAGTACGGGCTTCTTGCTGATTCTGTTATACAGGAGAAAATCAGTATGTGCCGCCGGGTGCATTGCATACTGATATTCCCGCTCACTTAAAACTTCTGTGTTTTTGACCAGCATATTTAATGGAAAGTGGCATAAAATATCCAGACTGCTGTATCTGTCCTCTGCAAGTATATCCTCTATTAATGCATACATCAGATTTTCCGAATCGTAACCCGAAACCTTTTTATGTCTCTGTAAATAATCCTGTCTTTCTTTGGCATATTGTTTATACAGATAGTCAAATACGGAATATACCCTGCTGTCAGTAACCTCAAAATTGTTATACTGTATGTATTCCACCAGATCCATGATATTTCGTTCCCTGGTCTGGCTGTTTCCTGTAACAACCAGCAACAGCTTCTTTTTTGCCCTTGAAACCGCCACATTAATCAGATAGGGATCATCCACAAAATCGGATATTTCATCATCCACTGTTGATATAATAATGGTATCTTTTTCTTTTCCCTGAAATTTATGTTCACTTGTATTTTCAACATATTCAGGAAGTATTTCATTTTTAATAATATCAATCTGCCTCTGGCTGTAATAATTACGGACATGGTTTTCCGGCGCTGTTTTTACAACTGTCAGCACATCCTTTTCTCCTTTGTCCTCTGTCATTATCATCAGTTCGCCCCTGTAAAATTTCTGGTTACAGAAATTAATGATTTTCGGATGACATCTGTAATGTTCCCGCAGCAGCGTCTGCGTTACATCCGGCATAACATCCAGTACTGACTGTAAAAAACTTTTGGTATAATGGTATCCCTCATGAACCTGAAACCGGCTGAATACCGCTTCCGCTTTCTCCCTGTCTTTTTCCGTAACAACATTTGGCAGCTGCTTTGTATCCCCCACGATAATAACATTTTCCGCACAGGACAGGGCCAGTGCGCCCGTTGCAACATCTACCTGCGACGCCTCATCCATAATAAGATAATCATACACTACATCCTGTTTTAAACAGCTTCTCGACGAAAAGGTTGTACTTAATATTACCGGATACTCTTCCAGAAATTTATTTGGGTTTTTCCATAAATCATCTTCCTCAAAAATGTCACGGTTTTTTTTATCTCCATACTTAATAGCTAACTTATTTTTCAATACCGCCATCGACTGGCTGCGCAGAGCATCAGGTAAATTCTTGTCCCCACTTTCAAAATACTGTTCCAGCTCTGCAATCTCCTTTTCCAGTTCCGCCTGCTTCTGGCGGTAATACATCATTTGAAATGTTATAATTATTTTTGCTGTGTCCTGCCGGTAAAAATCCATTCCTGAAATCCCATATTCAAAGAAGTTCTTTATTTTATACAGTATACCTATTTTTTTATCTTTCTCCGCAATGGTCTGGCATTCCTGCCATAGTTCCATCCAGCTTCCTGATACCAGATCTTTCTTTATTTTTATTTTGTCTGTCCCTGCACCGGATTTGTGAACATAATCATTAAAATATTCCAGTTCTGTTGCCAGCTGTGACTGCTCCTGCTTCAGTTCTGCCAGCTTTTCTTTTTTATCAAAAAAATCTTTCAGCTGTCTTGATTTTCTCCCAATGCTTTCTTGTAAAACCCTCTGGTATTCCTCCAGATACCACGATGAAAAATCCGGATAGGCTGCATTCTGCTGCATAATAAATTCCTGTTTATTTTCTTTGTTTCCTAATGCGGCAACAATAAATCCCAGATTACACTCCGGGGAGGAAAGCTTATCATATACATTTTTTGTAGCGGTATTATTATTAGATACAATCAAAACTGTTTTACCCTGCATTAAAATATTGGCAATAATATTTAATATTGTCTGCGTCTTGCCGGTTCCCGGAGGTCCCTGAATCACACTAATATCTGGTTTTCCATGGCTCGCCTGACTGCTTTATACTGGCTGTTGTTGCACCCAAACGGAAAAATCAGTGTATCATTATATTCGTCCTGATTTTTTGATAATAAGGACGGATTTAAATATTTTGCCAGCGCCACATTATCCCCTATAAAAGATATTTTTTCAAATTTTTTTGCAAGTAATTTTTCGCCCGTTTCTTCATTTCTAATATCACTTATATTTGCAATCTGCCTGATATAATCAAATACATTTTTCGCCTCTTCCTGCTCCAGGCATGACCTGACTATTTTTAAATGACTTTCTTTATAATCCTCTTCTTTTCCACTTTCAAAACAAATGTGCCAGTATCTGATACTCCCCTTTCTAAAAACATATATTACTTTCATTCCAAATAATTTACGTCCAAAGCTGCTAATTATATACTTATCCGGATTCAGTACCTCCGGGTCATGTAACCATTCCACATTCTGGGGTAAATATGTATACTTTTTTCCACTGTTAAATTCCACTTCCACCTTATTTATTTCTGGATTATACCGGCAGAACTGAATTTCGGATGTTCTTATTTCACCCTTTATAAAAATCATATTTTCCCTGGTATCCATCTGTTTACTCCTTTCCTCTTTTTTGTCATCATATTAACCTCCATCACATTTTATTTTATCCTCCAATATTCCCCATGGCTTCATACCTTATTTTAAAATCATAATAATATTATACCCATTTTCCTATAATTTTTCTACATATAATTATTTAATTTAAATGCAAAAAGGGACATCTGCCGGTAACAGATGTCCCATAAGTCTTTTCTTCATGCAGCTGCAATGATCTTATTGTTTGAAGTGACCTGGTAAATAAAGTTACTTTTCATTATACTGATACTTCTTTAATTTCCTGCCTGTGATGATACAAATCAGACTTCCGCTTACACCAAGTACAAACATCATCAGTGCAGCACCAGAACCCTTGCCTGTACCAAAGAGTGTTTTCAGAACTGATAAATCACCATATGAACTCATAACCGGTTCGCATACTTTGTCTACCATAAAACCGCCCAAGAATAATCCTATAGGAATCGTAAAAAACTGAAACGTATTACGGCATGCATAAACACGCCCCTGCAGTTCCACTGGAATAACAGTCCTTAGTATCACATCCAGATTCGCATTCATAACCGGTACAAGAATCCATCCAATAATCTGCCCAATGCACCATAATACCGGCTCTCTGGAAAATGCCAGCAGGAAATTTTCAGTTCCCAGCGAAAACAGCATGGTCAGATAAATGACTTTTACCCTGTCCTTCGGTTTTGGCAGGACTGAAACAATCAGGCTGCCGATAATCATGGCAATACCGGAACAGGATGTAACAATTCCCAGAACAGATGAACCACCTTTCGGATTAGGAAGCACATAACCAGGCAATGTTGCATCAAAGGCTGAAGCCACCAGATTAACACCGGACATAAATAAAATCAGCGCCATAATAAGCGGATTCTCCCTTAAAAATATAAGTCCCTCTTTGGCAAGAACAAGTACACTTTCTCCCTTATCAGTTTTATTTTCCGGGATTCTGATGAAAAATAGTAATGCAGTAAATGCAATTGTAAAGCTTCCAATATCAACCGCTATTACTCCATTAAGCCCTGCAAATGAGTACAATGCTGTAGTAACCAGAGGATTCAGGATGGATATCAGACTTCCAGACAAAGAACGAAGCCCACTTGTCTTCTGGTAATATTTTTCAGGAATGACAAGTGTCATAGCCACCTCTGAAGCAGGCTGCTGTACTGTATTCATTAATCCTGAAACCACATTCAGAACATATAAATGCCACACCATCAGGCTATCTGTCCTAAATAATATAAGTACAATTATTGTACATATTGCTGCAAACACATCGCAGCCAAGCATCGTCTTCTTTTTGTCGAACCGGTCTGTCAGTGCTCCGGCAAATATGCTCATTAAGACATATGGCACATAAGAACATATGGTAAGCGCCGCCGTACTCAAAGATGAACCCGTCTTTTCATACAGCCATAATGTCAATGCAAATCCCGTAATACTGCTGCCAAGCTGGGAAATACTCTGGGTACTCCAAAGTATCAAAAAATCCTTCAGCTCAAATAATTCATTCTTTTTTATTAATTTCATTTCTTTGCTCCTTTTGTTTTACTTGTTTCCTAAAACAGAAGCAAAGTCTGAGGATATCAGCATAAGCTGTTCCCCCATGCAGTCTCCTCAGACTCTGCATGGAGCTGCTGCAATGCAAAGTATCATTTTATCTCCTTTCGCGGTTTTACACTTTTATTTCATTATAAACGATTAATTACTCAGGGACAATATCCTTCCTCCAACAAAAAGTTATAGTTGTTTAAAATATGCCTTCAGCTCTGCTTTACAAATATCGTCAAGCTGTTTAATTTCAACACCGCGAATAGCGGCTTCTAAATGATAAAGAATAACAACACAAGTGTTTGGATATTGTTCTTTGAGTCGTAAAACTGCTTGCTTACTGCCAATTTCCGTTAAATGGGAATTTATGATTTTTTCCGAAAAAAGAAACCAAAACAACAACAGCCAGAACCATACGACTTTTCTGCAACAATAAATTTTGGAAATAGGAAACTGTCACCAAAAGAACAAATTAAGGAACAGACTGGCGTTGACTTGGATTATGAAGAGTATGTTTGCCTTTCTACATCAGGAGATGAAAATGTATGCCCTATGTGTGCACAGTTTGATGGAAAATTCTTTTTAAAAGAAGATGCTCCCAAATTGCCACTATGTCCCTCTTGTGGATGTGCTTACCAATATTATGACAAAATAGATTTGCCTGCTGGTTCTATAATTAGTAACAAAAAGGATTTTGTACTTCCAGCAGAATGTACATCATTATTTTACAAACATCAGCAAAAACTTTTTGAAGAAGACGACATAAACAAAAAAATACGTATATGTGAAACAGATTTAAAAAAATTAACAGAATTTATGTCTCCTTACATTTCTGCTGGATTTCCTGCACCTGATGAACTCGCATGCCGTGACCTGCTTCCAGATTTATATATGCAGCTTGGCAAATGGAAAAAAGCAGAAAATACAATAAAAAAATGTATTGATGCAAAAGCTTATTACCCAGAGAATGGATCTAAAGAACTTGCTTACTTTGAATCCTACAAGGTAGTTGCTACTGAAACCATGTCTTACATATCACAGAACCCTGGATATCTTCAACGTAATATTTATAAAATAATGGGATATGATGGTGATAAAAAAGAACAGCTTAAGCATTTCTTGCGTAATAGTAGACAGATAAAGAAAGTTAAGCATGGTAATACGAACGAATTATACTGTGATGAATATTCAATTTCCCAAAAATAGTAGAGAGGTAATACCAATGCCAGCATACAAATACACACTAAAGGATGGAAAAACCACACGCTGGTATGCCAACTTCTACTTCACAGACTGGACCGGCGAAAAAAAACATATCTGCAAGCGGGGCTTTAAGACACAGAGGGAAGCCAAAGAGTATGAACGCTCTTTCCTGGATCAGGAGAAAAACACCAGCGATATCCTCTTTTCGTCCCTGGTCGAGAACTATCTGGAGGACATGAGCCACCGGCTGAAGCCTACTACAATGGAGAACAAGCGATTTATCATTGAAGGCAAGCTGCTTCCCTACTTCGGCAGGCTGAAAGTGTGCGATATTGATACTATTAAAATCAGAAAATGGCAGAATGAACTGATATCCTACCGGGACGAAAACAGAAAACCGTTCTCCCAGACATATTTAAAAACAGTCAATAACCAGCTTTCGGCGCTGATGAATTATGCTGTATCCCATTACCGCCTCGCATTCAATCCCTGCAAGGCCGCCGGCAGCATGGGAAAGAGCAAAGCGGATGAAATGCATATCTGGACGCAGGAACAGTATGAGCAGTTTTCCGGTGCCATACAGAAATCCTCCGTAAAACTGGCCTTTGATGTGCTGTTCTACACCGGGATGCGCTCCGGGGAGCTGCTGGCACTCACTCCTGCAGACATTCTTCCCTCTAAGCGGGTGGATATCAATAAGAATTATGCAAAAGTAAAGGGGGAGGAACTGTTTCTGGAACCGAAGACGCCCAAAGCAAAGCGGTGTATCTCCATTCCGGATTTTCTGTATGATGATATTCACGAATATATATCGAAGCTCTACGGGATTGGAAAGGGAGACCGGATTTTCTATTTTACAAAATCTGCCCTGGACAAGGAAATAAAGCGGATTGCCGCCAAAGTGGGACTGCCGCCCATAAGGGTTCGCGATCTCAGACATTCGCATGCCAGCATGCTGATTGAGATGGGTTTCTCCCCACTGGAAATCGCGGAACGCCTGGGGCATGAATCCGTGAAGACCACACTGGACACATATTCCCACCTTTATCCGGACAAGGACCAGCAGCTGGCGGACCGGCTCAATCAGTTCCGGAGAGCGGTGCCGCCGGCAGAACAGCTTTGAAGAATAAAAACTTTTCGTAATAAAATTACTAAAATCTTATCAGGAT
>CANOLA010000049.1 GCA_947566705.1 uncultured Lachnospiraceae bacterium
CAGCTCCATCACAAACCAGTCAAACGGCTCATCTTTGTGGGCTGCAATACTCCCGTCTTCCGCATTCATATATTTTCCGGTTCTGACGGACTGGAACGTAAAACTGCCGCTGCCCCAGTCGTTTTTGATAAAAATGTCCGGTTTTTCCGAAAGGACAAGAGTTCCGTCCTCTGCAATGGCAACGCTCTTGCCTTTATACCGGAATACCACCCGGTCCCATCCATCTGCACACGGAATTTCCTTCCCTGTTATCTCATGAATCCCCTGTCTTAAGGTTTTTTTAGCAAACGGTTTTCCCCCATACCAGTCCTGGTACCATACGTCTGCAAGCGGTCCGATGACTGCCATGGAATCCGTTTCCCCTGAAAGGGGAAGCATTTCGTTATCATTTTTAAGAAGGACAATGGCTTCCCTGGATACCTGCCTGCAAATCCTCTGGTTTTCTTCCGAATTAATGTCCTCCTCCGTTACAAGGTCATACGGATTGCTGTTTTTTGCATCATAAATACCAAGGCGCAGCTTTGTTCTGAACATATTGCGAAGCGCTGTATCAACATCCTCCTCTGTAATCAGTTTCAGGTCAAATGCTTCTTTCGCTGCTGCTTCCACCACCTCCGGCGTGTCTGACATGGCATCAACCCCTGCCTTCAGTGCGGCTGCCAGTGTCTGGGCATGAATTCCGAAATATCCGTGCATATTCACGACCAGTTCCATGGCACCGCCGTCGCAGACCACATGCTTTATGCCATACTGTTCCTTTAAAATTCTTTTTACCTCCGGATTCAGCATTCCCGGTATGCCATTGATTTTGTTGTACGCCGTCATGACAGCTTCCGCATGTCCGGTTTCCGCCACCCTGCGGAATGGCTCTAAATAAAGTTCCATTCTGTTTCTTGGATCAATGGAAGATGACTTGACTCCCCGTCCTACTTCTGTATTGTTCCCGTAAAAATGCTTCAAGGTGGCTGCCACCCGCAGATACCGGGGATGTTCGCCCTGCATTCCTTTCACATATGCTCCTGCCATGGCACCTGTCAGTAAAGGATCTTCTCCATATCCTTCCTCCGTTCTCCCCCATCTGGGATCACGCTCCAGGTCTACTGTCGGCGCCCACCGTGAAAGTCCCCTGTCCGGATGCCTGTGGTAAATTACCCTTGCTTCCTTTCCGGTAACTTCTCCTGCCTTCTTAACCAGCTCTGTATCCCATGTGGCACTCATGCCAATTGGCTGTGTAAAAGAAGTCGTCGGCTCCGCAGCGCCCAGTTCATTCTGGTCATTTCTGGCCTCTACACCGTGCGCGGCTTCCCCTCCCACACCAAATCCATTTATCCCCAGGGATTCGATATCGGGAACCTTTGTCGCCAGACATTTTAATTTTTCTTCCAGTGTCATAGCCCCCAAAAGCCAGTCCAGCCGCTCTTCCGTTGTCAGGGATTCATCCCAAAAAGGTAACTTCTTTTCATCCTGCTGTCCCATATCCGTTTCTCCTCCATAACAAATTCATGATAATAACTACAGTATAAAGAAAGCCTTCCGGTAATTCCTTTTATCGAAATTATCCTGAAGGCAGAATTATGTTTTAAAAAATTAAATCTTCAAACTGTAAACATACATTTTATTACCTTTGGTTTTGTTCCCGGTCCAGTAAACAGTACCGCCGGAACAGACCGGCATTTCACACGGATTCAGACGTGCCGTGGCAGAATACCTCGTCTTTTCCTTTATGATTTTCCCTTCTGAATCCAGCACCATATAGTAAACACCCTGGTACTTTCCGGATTTTTCCAGCTCATACAATATGGCAATATTTCCGTTTTCATCTGCTGCAGCCTGCGGATGCGTAATGGTGTATTTTCCAGAGTAGCCAGTCAGCCATTTCACACCATAATCTGTCACCTTTTCATCCCCATTCGCTCCCGAATAACCGGAACGTTTTTCGGAGGTAACGTACGCTGACGGCTGGCTTAAATCCTTTGACGGGTCAAAAATCTGGATAAAAAGCTGCTCTTTTTCGGAAGCTGCTTTCGATGACAGGGATTTCGCCGATGTTCCGACAAGGGCTGCTGTATTTTCTCCCGCTTTTACCAGTCCTCCCATATGTGCAAAGTTATTGTTCAGTGCCTGCATATCCCAGTTGTTTAAAGCGTTCTTTTTTACCCAGAAATGAAAAATATCACTGTTTGTATTCTCTCCTGATACCGGGTCCGCAACCACGGAAACTGTAAACGCACGGCTGTAACAGTCCCCTTCACTTGCAAAAATAAATCCATTTCCATACGGCAGGGTTCGCTGTGCAAAAGAATGGGAGCTGTATATGTCATTCAGCTTCACTTTTTTCATTGTTTTCATATTGATAACAAATGCTGAATTACTCTGGTGCCCGCTGTACATATGCCTTGCATAATGTACCGCCAGGTAATCCCCGTTTACTGCGATATCACAGTTTCCGGCATCAAACGGCGTCTGGGTATAAAAATCCTGCGAATACCAGTCACCCAGACTTGAACTTCCATTATCACCGATGGTTTTTATGTGCGTACCCTTACTGTCATATTTGGAAATAAATATGGTACTTTTTGTGTGGTCTGAGGATTTATTTGCTTTTCCTCCAACCAGATAATAATTTCCACTGCTGTCACATGCCACTCCTCCAAACAAGGGCTTCTGCTTTTTAAGGGTAATCCTTTTCTTTAAAGGCTTTCCATTTTTTGTCTTTACTATTGTGACGGATTTTGATGAATCACAGGCAAAACAGTAATTACCATTCTCATCCGGAAACTGCGAAACACTGGATACTCCTTCCCAGTTTTTATACTCGCCATCCGCCTTGATCTGTTTGCTGATTCCCGTATCTTTTGCAGCGTCCGCATATACGGCCGCTGGTGAAAAAAACATAACAATACTGACGGCAACTGCTGCATATCTGCATAATTTCTTCATCTTCATAATTCAACCCCTTTAACTGTCCTGCATTCCATGCTGTCAGTATACGCCCGATTCCGTTCCGGTTCAAGCTGTTTTTAAGACAAATGTGAATACCGCCGTAATTCGTATTATATTTATTCTATAATATCCGAAAGGTGTTCATTGCTCCACAGTATTCGCAGATCCGCCGGTATATCATCCCCAGCCGGAGCGTCCAGCAGCTGCATGATATAAGCACAGTATTCTTCTCTGGAGATTTCTCTTGATAAATCTCTCGTCTCTTCTCTCACCACTTCTCCATGGCCGATATAATAGGCAGTATTATCTGAATTTCCTTTCCTTCTTGAAAATGCCAGCACTGTCTCGGTTTCCTTTTCACCGTCAAAGGAAATCCGGTACCAGTCATAATCAGAAGCACTGCTGGCTCCTCCCATAATCCCGTTTGGATACACATCCGAACCCCGAAAGCAGTGGGGATGCGCATAAACAGTGCCTTTGGACAGGTCAAAAATCCGAACTTCACCATCTATGCTTCCCCGTTCGAGGTCACGCGGCATAAGATAAACTAACAGTTCCTGTTCCCCGTCCATGTCGATATCTGACACCAGAAATTCTCCCCCGCGTACAGAATCTGATATGCCATCATAAGAATCTGTCACCTGAAAGGATTTCCATGTAAACTCTTTCTTTTCCCCTGTATCATAAAACTTCCCGATACCAAAAAAAATCTCCTGAATTTCTGCCGGAAGCTTCTTTAAATCCTCTGCCGTTGTCCGCACCGTCCCTTCCGGATCTGGTTCTTCTGTCGTTTTCTCTGCTTCCGCAGCCTCTGTTGCATCCCCAGGCAGAATTCCAGTTTTCTGCTCAGTCACAAAACCGGAAAATTCCGTGGATGCAGACGGCTTTGCGCCACAACCGGAGAGAAGTGCACATATACCAATTAAAATCAACAGTTTTCTTTTCATACCAGTCTCCTTTCTTAAACCGACAGTATAAAATAATGATAAACTCTCTGTATTTTATACTGTCAGCAAAATATTATTTTTAGAAATTTTTTAACGCATCATATATTTTCTTTGAACTACTTCTTCTCTTTGCATATGGTTTGTCTCTAGGTCTTTCTATTTTATCAAGAAAAATATCAGAAACATCATTATATGAGGACTTAGCAAGTACAGCTTTCCAATCCTTAACCCGCGTGGATTCCACTTCTTTCCAAATTGTAGCCAACTGAGCATTTATATCAGATACTGACAGTCCCATTTCATCTGCAGTTTTTTTCAGTGTTTTTTTCACAGACTCATCCATCCACTGTTCCAGTCCATACGCAATCCCATCACTTACTTTAAAACTATAGTCTGCATTATGATCTCCGGGGTATTTACCATTCCACGCATTATCAGTTGCAAAATGGGATTCTTCATACAAGTTTCCACAAATCCCAGCCGCCTGGTTTTTTGTAAAACCCATTCCAGCCCTGAGAAACGTCCAGACTCTTGCAAGATTCTTTTTCTCACTGGAATCCAAATTCAGTTTGGAACTGGAAGCCAGGGCTGTTAATTCCTTACTGGTTGCCACCTTATTATACATGGTATTTATTTCTTTCAGCCTGTTAAGAGTGGATGAGTTCATGGAACCATTCGCAGATAACCCGTAGACCCTCTGGAAATTCTTGACTGCCTTTTTACTTAAAGACGTAGAAAGGTCGCCATTGATTGGTCCATTGTAAAATCCCAGTGCTGATAAGCTGGACTGTACCTGCTTGTTACTCATTGACGCGCCAGCAGCCGCTTTAGCACTGCTAAGAACTGCTGCTTCTGTATTGCTTCTTTCATAGATAACTGCTGTATCATCCTGTTCTGCCATGTTTTCTTTTGCTTTGGGAACGGCTACAGTTTCTGTTCCTCTCAATCCCTGATACGAAACGTCTGCTGCATCGGTTAATTGTACTTTTGTCATTTTTCTCCTCTTTCTGTAAACAAACACTTCAAAAAAGCAATTATTTTTTTCCGCGGACTTTTTAAAGTGTCTCTGGTTTAGGACACTGGCAGTTTATATAATGTCTTTTACAGCACATCACACCAATTATGCCAGCATCCGTATTACCAAAATAATATCATATGCGAATATCATTTGTGCACAAAACTGATAATATCACAATATCCAAGCAATGTAAATAAATTTTTATCTAACATATATATTTTTTGTACAAATAGTTTTTTTATCATGGCTTATTGGGATTCAGTAATATAAAAAACAAGGAAAAGATACCTGATCCTTCCCTTGCTTTCTTACTGCTTCATAAACTGTATATATGCTTTCCTGGTTAGTTCTGCAGTTTCGTCCCACAATTCTCACAATATGCATGTCCCTGCGACTGCCTGTGTCCGCAGCTCGGACAAGTCTGTGCCCCCTGCAGGGTCATAAGCTCATCCTTTAAGCGTGCGATCTCTGCTTCTGCGTCAGCAATAGCAGAAAAAAGTGCTTTTTCCGGCATATCCTCCTCATCTTTGTGCGCCCGGTAATATGCCTTTCCCAGTTCAGCAAACTGCTTCTCCATGTAATCCTCTTTGGAGTGGATATCCAGCTTCACCTTGGCCACGGCTGATACATCGCTCACCTTGTTCCCAATATCTTTCCCGACAGACGTAATGCCGTTTTTTATCTGGTTAAAATCAAATCCCATATGTTCTCTCCTTTATATATGTAATGCCCCACAGGGCGGTGAAACTCTATTATTACTATACTCCTAACCGGAATACGATTCAACCTATTTTCATCTTTATCTCATACAGATATATACAACATATGCGGCATAAAGCAGCAGCATGACTGCACCTTCCGGCTTTGTAAGCTTTTTCTTTGTCCACGCAAAGATCCAGACAAGGACACTGAATACCATGAGAATCGCAATATCAACCAGATTTTCCGTCAGAAACGCAATCGGGCTGATGGCTGATGCAATACCAAGCACCATCAGAATGTTAAATATATTTGAACCAATCGCATTACCCAGTGCCATATCAACTTCATTTTTGCGCGCTGCAACAATTGATGTCACAAGCTCCGGAAGCGATGTTCCAATGGAAACAATAGTAAGTCCGACCAGGGTCTGGCTCATGCCAAATTTTGTCGCAATATTAGATGCACTGTTTACCACCACATCACCGCCCAGTGCAATCCCGACAGCACCTGCTACAATGAAGAAAATACTCTTGGAAACGGATATCATTTTCATTTCTTCCGCAGCTGCTATAGATTCATCGTCCGAGGTATTTCCCGATTTGCTGGCTTTTAGCGCAGAGCGAATCAGAAACACGACATATACCGCAAATAATGCCAGAAGTATTATACCGTCAAAATGTCCCAGTATCATCGGCCCGATACAGCCAAGCACAAAAAGCAGCACGGCGCATAGCATGGAAAATGGAAAATCCCTTTTTAAAACATCCTTCTGTACTGCCACCGGAGTCAGCACGGCACAGAAACCAATGACAACCATAAGATTAAAAATATTGGAACCTACGGCGTTACTTACGGCAAGCGCATTATTGTTGGCGAGGGATGCCGTTACGGACACTGCTGTTTCCGGCAGTGAAGTTCCCATTGCAACTATCGTCAGTCCGATAATTATGGATGGCACATGAAGTCTTTTGGCAATACTGGAACTGCCCTCCACAAAAATATCCGCGCCTTTCACCAGAAATACAAATCCCAGAACCAGAAACAGTACTGCTGCCGGAAGTGAACAATTTTCAATAAATGCTGTCATAATCAATCCTCCTTAATATATGTTTTATTTTTATGTCCCATACTGCAAAATTAAAACGGTAAAATTTCCAAATGTTCCAGCAGTATTTTAAGACCAATCAGAATCAGGATAATCCCGCCCGTAATCTCTGCTTTTTTCTTATAACGGCTTCCAAAATAATTCCCTACCACAACGCCAAGGATGGATAATACAAAAGTAGTACATCCAATGATAATAACTGCCTCCGCAATCGGTACATCCAGAAATGCAAATGTAATTCCAACCGCGAGCGCATCAATACTGGTAGCAACGGCCAGAACGAGCATTTCCTTGTGGTTCAGCGGCAGGTCCATTTCCCCAATTTCTTTTTCCCCTTTCTCACGAACCGCTTCCACGACCATTTTACCTCCAATAAAGACAAGCAGGACAAATGCAATCCAGTGGTCAACCGATACAATATATTTTTGAAAACGAATCCCAAGAAGCCATCCCAAAAACGGCATGAGCGCCTGGAACCCGCCGAAATAAAGACCGATTACCACCGCCTGCTTTTTATTTACCTTTTTCATTGCGAGTCCTTTGCAGACAGACACTGCAAAAGCATCCATGGAAAGTCCCACCCCAATTAAAAACAACTCAATAAATACCGCCATACAGTTCCTCCTTTTTTATGTATTATCATTTGTTATGTTTGCCCGGACTTTGGAGAACAAAAAAGAGACTCTCTATATGTACAGTAATCCGGCATATGCCAGAACTATGTACATACATGAGTCTCATTCATTAAGGTTTGCCAGATCTTACGACCGGGACTGTTGACAAACCACACTTTGTGCGAACTACTCCCTCACATATATTTCTATCGTGCTGTTTTGTTTATTTAATATAACAGACCATCTTTGGGTTAGTCAACACGAACATATAAAAATTTATTTCCCTAATGTGATTTGCTCCATATGTTTCATTTTTACAGAAAAAGGAGTATACTGTTGTCAGACAAAACGATACTGTCTGTCATATAACAGACAAAAATTTAAATTTGGTCGTACGGCTCACACCGGATACCTGTAAGGAGGAAAATATGCCATTTATTAACTCAAAAATCAGCACCCCGCTTTCAAAAGAGCAGGAAACCCGGATTAAAGAAAAACTTGGAAAAGCTGTCGAACTGATTCCCGGCAAATCAGAAAACTGGCTTATGCTCGGTTTTGAACCGGAGACATCCCTGTATTTCAGGGGAGACAATTCCCAGCCGACTGCATTTGTGGAGGTCAGCGTTTACGGCAGTGAAAACAGCAGTGCATTTGAAAAACTTACCGGGGAAATCTGCAGAATTTATGAAGATGTTCTCGGCATTTCACCTGACCGTATTTATATCAAATACCAGCCTGTCTCAAGCTGGGGATGGAACGGTTCCAACCTTTAGGGATTATGCTTCCGTTCTTGTAAGCAGAAGCAATAGAATAGCACCATCCGAACCTCTTTCTGATTCAGATGGTGCTATTTCTCTGCATTCTCCATTGGATATGCCCTCTTTTCTTAAATTTCCCATTCAGCTTCTTTTATTTTCTGCTATGCCCTGAGGACTGACTTTGTATCATCAATTGTTATGTTCAAAGCTCCAGCCCTTCGGTTTCTTAATTTTACCGGCATGCATTTTCTGAACCTGAATGCTGTGCTATGGTTGCTCCCTGCCTTAACTTAAGTTCCCTTTGGACCGTACCTCCTTTATTTTATTCTGACAACTACTTGAGATCTGCTCTGGCTACTTCTATTTATTCTAAATTCCATAGCTTTGATTGGTATCTCTTTTGTCTGTCTGCTTTTGATGTTATTAATATACCATACAATTCGTTTTCCGTCAAGTAGTTTTTTCATAAAAATTCATTTTTTTATTTGTTCTCAATTATTTGTGTCAATTTCATGTAATATTCAGTCAATTCTGCAGAACAACAAAAAACTGACCTGCTTTAATTGCAGTTTGTAAAATATCCATATTAAATATCCGCCAACAGATTTTCCCACTCTGTTTCCTTAAAACCGACAAGAACCGTTTCATCCGCCACAAGTATAGGACGCTTTACCAGCATACCGTCTGTTGCCAGAAGTGCAATCATTTCCTGCTCACTCATTTCCGGCAGTTTGTCCTTAAGTCCCATTTCCCGGTACAGCATACCGCTGGTATTAAAAAATCTTTTTACTGGCAGCCCGCTTTTTGCAATCCATCCAGTCAGTTCTTCTGCTGTCGGGTTCTGCTCCTTAATATTTCGGTCTTCAAAGGCAGTGCCTTTCTGTTCTAAAAATTTTTTTGCCTTCCGGCAGGTGGTGCATTTTGGGTAATTTACAAATAACATATGATTTCCCTCCTTTTTTACATTTGTCAACTTTTCTATCACACAGCTGCGGCCTTCACATGCCTACCTTTCTATCATATACCATCTTCCTGCAGATATACAAGGCAAAACCACGATTCTTACAAAATCCAAAAATACAGTATCCAATAAATTCATCTGCAAACCCTGACTGCAGCAAAACGTGTGCAAACTGCACACCAATCTGCATTCTACTTCTTTTATAATAGAAACTGTTACGATACAAATGCAGCAATACAAGAAGGAAGGAGAAATGATTATGACCCTAAAAAAATTTTTATCGGCAATACTGTCGGTGGTATTGGTATGCACGCTCTTTGGTGGCGTGGTTACGACTCCGGCAGCAGGCACCAAGCTTGACAGCGAGCTTAAAACGGCAAAAAAGCTGGGCTTTTTGAGTGCCTCGCAGGAGAAACGCATCAATAAGACAGCCACGCAGACCGACGTCGTAAATATGATTACGGCGGCAGTAAAAAAGCGTTACGGCAAAACCGGTAAATTCCTTAAGGACAGGAAAAGCAAGGCCGGCTCTTCTGCGGCGACAAGGCACTACTTTGCGAGCACGCTGTATTTTGCAATGTACCAGCAGATAATGTGCCCAAAATACAGCGGCTATATGGACTATATGAGAATGGCAACTGCGGAAATGAGCGGTAAAGTCATGGCCGACGCGGAAACTATGGGTGTCAGAAAGGACGGCAGTATCGGCACATTAAACATTTTTGAGGACTGCGCCGACCTCGAGAGCATCCAGGGCAATGACAAGATCGCAAAAAAGTACGAGTATATGGTCGATTACGGCTCCGATTCTTCCGTGGTCTATGTATGTACGCTTTACGACAGGGTGACGGGGCTTCCCGTTCTGTCGCTGAGCAGCAAGAACAAGTTTAATCCGCAGAAAAAAATGACCATTGGCGACGCGGCGCGTGCCACACTGCGGTTTTACAGAAGCCTTGAGGGGAAGGAAAACTATGTCAAGCTGTCAAAGGCGGGTACCTACAACAAAAAAATTATTACAAATAAGCTTCTTAACAAGAAAAGCTCCCTTCCGGAGGCATCCAACCAGAAGCTTCCGGTATGGCGCGGGATCTTAAACGGCACGATGGGCTTTGTAAAGTATCAGGCACTCGGCAGCAGGGTGGATAAGGTAATCCGCGAGGGCGACATCAAGGCAGCCGCTGACACCGGCTTTAACCATATGTCGATCATGATCAGCTTTCCATGGCTCCAAGGACTGAATCAAAAGGACGGTTACGTTGACAAGAGCCGCCTGGAAGAGCTTGACCGGGTCATTGCGCTGTGTATGAAATACGATATACACGTTACGCTTGAAAATTGCGAGACACCCGGTATCAGCATGTGGGGCGACGACGAACACGAAAAGGGTGCCGAAAATCTCTCCAGGCCGGGAATGGCGAAAACCTACGCCAGCTACTGGGGTATGCTCGCAAAGCGCTATAAGGGCATCGACAACAAATATCTGGCGTTCAACCTTATGGTGGAGCCGGAATTTACCAGTGAGGAGCAGTATGAAAAGCTTCTCGGACCTTCTGTAAAAGCGATCTTTGCCGTAGATAAGAGCAGAGTCGTGATAGCGGACATTCACTGCTGGGGACTCACCGGAGAAGCCATGGCCAAGATGGGTGTCGCGCTGAGCCATCACCACTATGAACCGAGGGACTTCTGCGTATTAGAAGGAACCGACAACGAATGGGATAAGGATTATCTGCACAGCGTAAAGTGGAATCTTGCGGCGAAAGATACCTTCGACCTGCACGCGTACGGCGACGAAAACAACGCATCACTTAACGATGTGCGCAAAACCGCCGAAAAATACGGCGTAGGTTTTATGATTGGGGAATTTGGCATTTTCGGAGGCGGCCAGCTATCCAAATACAGATACTCCGACGCAACCTTGTCATCGTACTATACAAGTATGGTAAAAGCGTTTGAGGAGGAAGGCATCGGCTGGGTAGGCGGCGGTATGGACAGCCAGTGGGGAATCATGGTATCATATCCTTGTGTTGAGAATGCAACATATGTAAAGATTAAAAACAGCACCAACTATTATGACAAAAATTTCGGCGCGATATTCAAAAAAATAAACGGTGTTTAACACAGACTTTTCCGGTTTCTTTGGATTCGGATGGTACAGCCGCAATGAATATAAATGATTCATTGCGGCTTTTTTTCCCACCCTGTTTCCTTTTCAATTCTTTCGATCACACAACTGTGCGGTTTCTTTTCATGATTTTTGTCATAGTTTATGCCTACAAGAAGGATTTCCCCTGCGTATCCCTCAAGTGCTTTTGTGTACTTCCTATCTTTGATCTGTTTTATGGCAGTATCTGCGGAACTGTCGAATTTGAGTTCCACCACAAGCGCAGGTTTTTGGGAGGACGGAAGCGGAAGGAAAATAATGTCCGCAAAGCCGCGTCCCGTTGGAAACTCCCGTACCATACGGTAGTCTTTTCTTGCACTGTAATAGGCAAGTCCGATGGCGCAGGCAAGTGAGTTCTCTTTATTGTAAGCAAGTATAGAAGCGGCTTCCATATGCGCATTGTCAAGCCCTTCTGCAACGGCGGTTTCATTTCCGTTTAAAGTGTCTTCAAGAAGCTGGTTAGAGGCTTTCAGGACACGCATGACCTCGGACCATCCGCCGACGCTCATGGCGTTTTCAAATTCCTCTATAATCTCCCTGTTTGGGATAAATGCTTCTTTTGTTACAAAATCATATCCAAGGTAACCCAGATGTATTAACAGCGTAAGAACGTCATCTTTTGTTTTGAAAGTCCGCATATCGTTCTGAAAGCTTCTGGTATTGACTTCCACATATCCCCCGCCGAGCATCTGTACAATGTCTGACCGCAATCCGTCAAAATCCATATCCATGTAGATTTTTAAGGCTTCATAGGTTTCTGTACTGGTCCAGTAATTTGAGAAATCCTGACTGCACATCGCTTCGACCACCGACCTCGGATTATAAATATGCCTGAATTTTTTAAACCGGTATCCGTCATACCAGCTTTCGGTTTCCGCAAAATCCATATCATACCGGTCACATAATTCTTTTACTTCCGCCTCAGTAAAGCCTGTATACTCCTCTAGTATTTTCTGGTTCGTCATGGAATATTCCCAGAACATATTCAGCGCGGAATGCAGCCCGTATTTTTTCACCGGGAGAATCCCCGTCATATAGGCAAGCGCAACATAAGGCTGATCTTTTAGGAGGTTTCGCAAAAAATCAAGGTAACGCTTCTGCAGTTCCTCCGATTCCTGCCGTTCCCTCATGACACAGTCCCACTCATCTATCAGAAAAATAAACTGCTGTTCTGTTTCCGAATAAATCTCCCGCAGTGCGGCGGCAAATCCCCTGTCATGTTCCTTTAAAATTTCCGGATATTCTTTTTTCAGTTCACGCAGTACTTCCTGCTCCAGGTACTCTGTTACCTTTCCGGCACTGGATTCAATCAGAAACTGCTGCATGTTCAGGTAAATCACGTTATATTTGTTCAGATACCTGGTAAAGGATTCCTCTTTTTCAATTTGAAATCCCTGAAACAGCTCTCTGGAATCACAACTGCGGTCATAATATGCCGAAAGCATTTTTAACGCCATGGATTTGCCAAAACGCCTGGGTCTGCTGACGCAGATAAACTTTTGCTCCGTATTTATATATTTGTTTGTACATGCAGCCAGTCCCGTTTTATCCACATAGATTTCTGAATTTATGGATTCACGGAAGCCCTGGTTGCCTGGATTTAAATAAATTCCCATGGACACGGCCCCCTTTTGTTCTATCATATACCATCTTTCTGCAGGTATGCAAGGTAAAACCTCGATTCTTACAAAATATGGTTTTGAATAGTCCATGCCAGACTTCTGGCCGCAGCAAAGTGTGTGCAGGCTGCACACCAATCGACATTCATTTTTTAGTATAATGGTAAATGTTACTAAACAAATACCGTTTTATTGAAGGAGGAATTCATTTATGAATCGAAAAAAATTACTTGCGCCGCTTCTTGCAGGTGCTATGCTGCTTGGACTTTTTACTCCGGTACCTGCCGCAGCTGCAGCAAACAAGGTTGTAGAGGTTCCGGTAAACTTTACCAATACCCAGTGGGAAGACGAAAACTGGGATGCCTCCAGATCCGAGTTAAGCCTATGGAACTGGGAAGAACCAGGCACCTATTCTGACAGCTATACTATAAGCTATAAACTCTATGTTCCGACATCAATGATGAAAGAAGGATCTGCCCTGCAGATTAATCCATCCATTGATTTCAATGATGCCAGTGAAGAAGAGTGGAAATGGGCAGGTTATGCTGACTGTCCTTCTGCTGAACTGCAGTCCGACGGAAGAGTTACCTACTGGGACGAAAAAACGGAAACCGACGTAGAGACTGATTACGCTTCTGCAAAAAAATCCAACGGATACTGGGTAATTTCCTATAAAGCCGCCAGCAGTACGGAACTGCACACAGAAGATGCACAGGCAGATGTAAGCAAAGCACAGTCAGTGGCTGTAAGTTTTTGTCTTAATGTCAGGGGTATCAAGATTACGTCCCAGAAAGCTATTTATTTTGACGATTTAAAAATCACCAAGGCAGACGGAACCACTCTTAGAGACCAGAACTTTGACTCCCTGAAAGACTTAAAAGACATGGGAGTGGTAAAAGTAAGTCCAAACTTCGGGGATAATGACGGAACAGAACCAAAGCTTACCACCCTTCCGTCCACAACCGCAAAGACTCTGACAGTTGAAAAGAAGAACCTGACAGTAAAGGTTGGCAAAAAAGTAACCATCAAGGCAACTGCAAAGCCTTCTGCAAAGATTACTTACACCTCTTCCAACAAGAAGATTGCCACTGTAAACTCCAAGGGTGTTGTGACCGGAAAGAAACCGGGAAAAGCAACCATCACAGTCAAGGCAAACGGCAAAACAGTTAAAGTAAAAGTTACTGTTAAGAAATAAATTGCTAACTTCATAAAAACCTTTCGTATTAAAAAAACCGCCGGTCCGGAAATTGATTTTCCGGACCAGCGGTTTTTTTATTTGATTTATCTCGTATAAATAATCTCAAACGATGGTTCACCGTATTTTTTCGCCAGCTCCTCCATCTCATTCTCCTGCCGTATGCTCATTTCTACCTTCGTCAGGTTCGGCATGGTAAATAACGGCGACAAATCCTCAGGCGCACAGCCTTCCATATTCAGGTAGACAATATCCTCCCTCCCCTCCAGGGCGGAAATATCCCTTATGGTACTCCAGTCTATAAAGAGTTCTTCCACATGGGAAACCTTTTTGATACAGTCCAGATCCGTCTGCCCCGACCAGCCTACCCGCAGCCATTCCACATACAGTCCGTCCATGTATTCCGATATATCCGGCCCATGAAAAACATCCAGTGAGCCCATTCCTTTTAAGTCCGCCAGCGGACTTCCGTCATAATCTCCCGTTTCATGTAAACTCAGATCGCGGATGATGGGCCAGGTGCGGACAGGCTCAATGTTATCCAGTTTATTTCCAACCAGATAAAGCTCCTGAAGCGCAGGTTTGTCCGAAAGCGGGGAAATATCATGAAACGCATTCTCCTGCAGCGATACACTTTCCAGCTTGTCCAGTCTGCGAAGCGGTGAAAGATCCTCTATTTCCATTCCACCCATATAAAGAATCTGAAGATTTTTCATATATTTAATGTCGATTAAACTTTCCGTTTTTCCGTGTATCCGCTCATCCGATGCATACCATGCCTCCTGTCCAATATAATATTCATCCATATTTTCATATGCTTCATCCGCAAACATATATATTTCTTTTACTTCCAGAAGGTCTTCTTTTGTAATTACGCCTTTGGGTCGGTCCAGCGACAGCCGCACGGCATCCTCAATTGCGGATTCATGAAAATGATAAGCCGCTTTTTGGGAACGGATTTGTCCGTATATACCTGCAAAAACCAGTAAAACTGCGCATGCCAGTGCTGTTATCACAGCATTTCTCCGCTTCTTACGGACATTCACGGCATGTTTTTCTGTTGTTTTGTTAAGGTCTTTTAAAAGTGCGGTATCGTTCTGGTAACGCTGTTCGGGTGCATAGGCACAACATTTTGCGGCAATCCGCTCCAGCTTTATTTCCGGATGCCGGATAGGTTCCTCTTTTCCGGTCAGCAGCCACGAAAGTACCACACCGAAGGAATAAATATCCGAGCGGATATCGGTCTGCATAAACCCATACTGCTCCGGCGGTGCAAAGTTCCTCGTTCCGCAGAAAATGGTATCCGATGTTCCCTCTTTTTTGTAGACACGGCTGATGCCGAAATCAATTAGTACAAGACTCTGGTCTTTTCGGATAATAATGTTTTCCGGTTTGATATCCCGGTGGATGATTACCGGATCTGATTCATGAAGCAGCTTCATAATACCAGCCAGTTCCATGGCTAACCTTATTATGTTTTCCCGTGTCAGGATGTTCGTTTTCGCATACTCTGCAAGTGTTATTCCCTCGACATATTCACGAATTATACACCGATATCTTTCGTTTTGAAATTCTTTTTCATAATGCGGGATAGAACGGCTGTCAATCTGCGAAATCAGCTTTGCCCCGCTGCTTTCAAAACTGATCTCATTACCCAGATAACATTTTGCCACATGCTTTGTTCCATCTGATTTCTTCTGCACCAGGAGGGTGTCACAGTTTTCTGTCACACTCAGACGTTCAATGATATAATAATTGTTTATGAACTCTTCCGGCAGTGCTTTTTCATAATCAGTATCAAAATCTGCCATAAAATCTTCTTTTACACCCATCTTACACTTCCCCCAGCAGCGGAAGTCCTTCCGATGTCAGAAGTTCCTGCACCTCCATCAGCTTCATCCCATGGGACAGTCCAAAAATGCAGGCAGCATCCCTTTTAATCCGGGGATACAACGGACTCTTTCCCGATGTCTTCAGCAGATCCTGCGTATCCTCCAGTGACAGCCCCATTCCAATGGCAATCTGCAGAAGCTTATCCCGTGAAGGAACCCTTGTGCCGTTAAAAATCTGATATCCATAGGTACGTTCAATATGCGCCTGCCGTATGGCCTCTGCCGGCGTCACATTATATTTCCCGCACAGCACATTTAAATACTCTGAAACAGACTGCTCTGCAAATGCATCCCCGTTTTTCTCCAGAACATTCCTAAAACTGTTTGCGCGAATAATCCTGTTCTGCAAAGTGTTTGTCGTTACCGCCATATAATCCTCACTTTATCACTTTTTATATCTTTTTTATAGACATAAAAACTTTTTACCATTATACTATAAACTAGTTAATTGCCGCAACAGAAAGGAGAACCAAATTATATGAGTAAGAATATTCCATACAAAATTTATCTGTCCGAAAGCGAGATGCCAAAAGACTGGTACAACGTGCGGGCTGATATGAAAAATAAACCGGCACCCCTGTTAAACCCGGCTACTTTAAAGCCAATGAAAGCGGAAGAGCTGGAAGGTGTATTCTGTAAAGAGCTGGTGGCGCAGGAGCTGGATAATGACAACCGCCTGATTCCGATTCCTGAGGAAATCCAGGACTTCTATAAAATGTACCGCCCGTCCCCGCTGGTACGCGCCTACTGTCTGGAAAAGAAACTTGACACCCCGGCAAAAATCTATTACAAGTTCGAGGGAAACAATACCAGCGGAAGCCATAAGTTAAATTCCGCAATTGCGCAGGCATATTACGCAAAACAACAGGGCTTAAAGGGTGTAACCACCGAAACCGGAGCCGGACAGTGGGGTACAGCGCTTTCCATGGCATGTTCCTATTTTGACCTGGACTGCAAGGTATATATGGTGAAATGTTCGTATGAACAAAAACCGTTCCGCCGGGAAGTTATGCGCACCTACGGTGCAAGCGTCACGCCTTCCCCGTCTGAAACAACAGAAGTCGGCAAAAAGATTCTGGCAGAACATCCGGGCACTACCGGAAGTCTCGGCTGCGCCATTTCAGAAGCAGTCGAAGTAGCCACACACAGCGAGGGATACCGTTATGTTCTGGGAAGTGTGTTAAACCAGGTGCTTCTGCACCAGTCCATTATCGGCGTGGAAACAAAAACAGCAATGGAAAAATACGATATTCATCCGGATATCATCATCGGCTGCGCCGGCGGTGGTTCCAACCTCGGCGGTCTGATTTCCCCGTTTATGGGAGAAAAACTCCGCGGTGAGGCGGATTACCATTTTATCGCGGTTGAACCTGCCTCCTGCCCAAGCCTGACGCGCGGACGCTACGCATATGATTTCTGTGATACCGGAATGGTATGCCCTCTGGCAAAAATGTATACGCTGGGAAGCGGCTTTATTCCATCCGCAAACCATGCCGGAGGACTCCGTTACCATGGCATGAGTTCCATTCTCTCCCAGCTGTATGTTGATGGTCTGATGGAAGCCCGTGCCGTGGAGCAGACTTCTGTATTTGAAGCAGCAGAACAGTTTGCAAGGGTGGAAGGAATTCTTCCTGCACCGGAAAGCAGTCATGCCATCCGTGCCGCTATTGATGAAGCATTAAAGTGTAAGGAAACAGGTGAGGAAAAGACGATTCTCTTTGGCCTCACCGGAACCGGATACTTCGATATGGTTGCTTATGAGAAATTCCATAATGGGGAAATGAGTGATTATATTCCTACGGATGAAGATCTGCAGCCGGGATTTGACGGACTGCCGCAGGTGTAAAAAGATTATATTTATAAAGTCAAAACAAAGGAGCCGTTACATCGGCAGGTGAAAGTTACCTGCCGGGGCAATGGCTCCTATTATCTTTTTCTACTAGTTTCTTTTTTTGGTTACCAGTATTTCTATTTCCTCACCTCTTGCAATTCTTTTTCCAATTGCAGAATCCAGTCCATATAACGTATTACAACAGCTTGTTATGACAAAATAATGCTTATTCCATCCGTGATTCCCATTATAAAAAACATTCTGTTTTACCCCGGCATCCACCAATACCCACAGAATCAGAATCTCTGTCAAGCCCACCCTTTACATATCCTGCGCGAAATTCCATATTAATGTCTTTCAGTTCTTTCCTGCCATCTATGTAGTCCTGATACATTTCCGCCAGTCCAGGCATACAGCCGTCACAATTTGCTGTTATGTTTCCGAGGGATTCCTCTACAATACGCTCCCGCTCCTCACGCGTAGTATCTTTGATTAAATATCCTGACATTTCCTTTTTACCTCTTTTCCTTTTTTAACATTATTGTATTTTATACCTAAATTGTCACCTCATATACCTCTTTTCCGCTTTTTTCGAGCACGATTGTATTTTGTATATATTCTTTATTCTTATTAAAATTAAAGCTGATTTTTCTCAATTCCAAAAGAATATTTCTCCAAAATTTTTCCTGCAATAATGTGATTATACAGGTAAGTTTCAAAAACAACATTTGAAATTGCAGTCATTCCATCCTTTTCAGCGAAAATTCCAAACATGATTCCAAGATTAATCACAGGTTCAGATCTTACAAACGGCATTTGCAGACCATCCAGTAATATTCCGGTAACTGCTTTTTTAAGTGCAGTGTTATTTTCAATATTCTTAATCAGGTCGTCAAATAATGTATTATCATTTCTAAGCAGTGCTTTTTCCGCATCATCCACATTCTGTATTGTCCATTTACTGCCGCAGTTCTCATCCATCCATTTGCATAACCAGCTTACCAGAAACGGATAGCCAGCCGTATAAAAATGTATCCTCTCACTAATCTGGTGAGTATTCATTTCTGCGCCAGTATCTGCAGAATATTCCTCCAGCATTTTCGCAATTTCATTTACCGAAAAACTCATATCAATCTGAAAATCCACGGCAATGTTCCACGGACTATTATACTTTTTCTCTTCATCTGCACGCAGTTTTAATTTGAGGTTTTTAACATCATAAACCCCTGCCAGAATGACATTATGAAATGAAGTATCATTCTCTTCCTGCATATCCAGATATTTATTCCTTAACATTCCAAGAAAATTTAAAAATACCTGATTATCCGAGCATTTATCCACCTCATCTATCAAAAGCACCACGCCTTTTTCAGACTGACTGCAGAGCCAGGTTATTTTATTTCCAAGGATATCAAACGCCTTGTCCAAACCCTCTGCTTTATCCATTGGCATTTGAAGCCATTCTTCTGTCATCTGCCGGGATACATTCATCTGGACAAACCGCTTCGCGGTATTTTTGAGGAACATATTGACAAATGAAACATTATCATCAAAATTATGATCGTCCACTCCTTCAAAGCTTAGCCGGATTACCAGATACCGGTCTGACAGTTCCCGCTGCAAAAAGGAAAGCAGCGTGGTCTTTCCGAACTGTCTTGCCCTGTTAATTGTAAAATATGCTCCCTGGTTAATGTAATCACTGACAATTCTGTCTACTTTTTCAGATAAATCAACCATGTAGTGTTTTTCAGGAATACACAAACCTGTCAGATTAAATCTTTTCATGAAGAAACCTCCCCCTGTATCATTAAGAATCCGCCAATTGCCTTACTTCTAAAATTCATAAATGGTATTCCCCTATTCCATCTGCTTCAAAAGCTTCGGAAATCTCCAGATAAAAATACTTACTGCAGCCACTACTGAAATAAAGTCCGACACCGGCTCTGCCAGAAATACTGCAACCACCTTGTCCGAAAGAAACTGTGGCAGTATAAAGATAAACGGAATCAGCAGAATTACCTTTCTCAGGCAGGCAATGAACATGGATGCTTTCGCCTGCCCGGTCGAAACAAATACCTGCTGTACACTGGACTGCAGTCCGAAAAGCCCAAGGCTTGCCACATAAATCCGGAGCGTCACCATGGATGTTTCAAACAGTTCCTTTGATGATGAGTTGAACATCCGGATAAAGAACTGCGGAAACAGTTCAACCGCCGCCCATCCAATCAGAAAATAACCTTCCAGAACAATAAACATAAGCCGGACTACCTTCTTAAATCTTTCCTTGTCCTTTGCCCCGTAATTATAGCTGATAATCGGCTGGGCACCCTGTCCGATTCCGCTTGACGGAATCCAGAACATCTGCATCACTGTGCTGGCAATTGTCATTGCTCCCACTGCAACATCCCCGCCGTACTGCTGGAGGGAATAATTAAAGGAAACATTAAGCGCCGCCTCTGTTGCCTGCATAATAAAAGGCGCAAGTCCAAGTGCAAATACCGGAAGCATAATTTCCTTATCCAGCCGGAAATATTCTTTTTTTATTTTTAAAAATGTTTTCTTTCCTGTCAAAAAACGGAATGCCATGACCGCTACAAGCGCCTGGGACAGAACCGTGGCAATTGCTGCGCCGCACACCCCAAGTTTAAGTACAAATATAAATATTGGATCCAGTATTATATTACACACAGCCCCTGTAATCACGTTTATCATACTGAAACGGGTGAATCCCTGCGTGGTAATAAACGGATTAAGTCCAAGGGAACCCATGACAAATATATTCCCCACAAGATAAATCTTCATATACGGCCATGCATATACAATTGTTTCGCTGCTTGCACCGAACAGCATTAACAGTTCCCTTCCTATAAGCAGAAACACCACAGTCAGTACAACAGCTACTCCAATAAGACTAATGAAACAGTTTCCAAGAATTTTTTCAGCACGTCTTTTATCATTTCTTCCCATGGCAATGGAGGCATGGGGCGCACCGCCCTGCGAAATTAACACTGTAAAAGCATTAATCACACAGATGACCGGCATGCACAGTCCCACTCCAGTCAGTGCCACGCCTCCTGTATCCTCCATATGCCCAAGATATATTCTGTCAATAATATTATATAAAAGACTGACTAACTGCGCCAGCACACTTGGCAGTGCCAGTCTGAAAAATAATTTTCCAATGGGTTCATTCTTTAACTGTTCTGATATATCCATAATGTCCTCCTAATATGTTTTTTCCCTATTATTATACATAATATAAATAAAAAGCACAATTACCAATTCCCCCCTGTAACTCATATGCATATATTGTATCATACTGCTTTATGTAACAGGGGGTAAACGATTGTCAATATCTGTAATTCAGGGAATACTGATTCCATTCCTGGGAACTTCACTCGGCGCGGCATGTGTTCTGCTTATGAAAGAACAGTTAAATATGAAAGTTCAGCAGGCACTGACCAGCTTTGCCGCAGGAATTATGCTTGCAGCTTCCATCTGGAGCCTGCTGATTCCCTCCATTGAACAGGCTGCATATATGGGACCGTGGGCATTCTTTCCGGCTGCCGCCGGATTCTGGCTGGGGATATTTCTCCTTTTACTGGTGGACCGGATTATTCCACATCTTAACCAGTCAGTCAGTAAAACAAAAAGTTCAAAGGGTGTACTTGTGAAAGCAATGATGCTGGTACTGGTAGTGACACTTCATAATATTCCGGAGGGAATGGCGGTCGGTGTTGTGTATGCCGGCTGGATTTCCGGAAAAAGCTCCATTACCCTGACTGAGGCACTTGCCCTCTCTCTTGGAATCGCCATTCAAAACATTCC
Source organism: uncultured Lachnospiraceae bacterium (assembly GCA_947566705.1). GTDB lineage: Bacteria > Bacillota > Clostridia > Lachnospirales > Lachnospiraceae > Roseburia. Next base: position 21,575 of record CANOLA010000049.1, read on the forward strand.
GGAAGGCGCAATTATTTCCATGCCGCTCCGTGCCGGAGGGATGAAAAAAGGCAAAGCTCTTTTATACGGAATCCTTTCTGGAGCAGTCGAACCGGCAGCGGCAATTCTGACTGTCATTGCAGCCGCCTTTATTGTTCCTGCCCTTCCGTATCTTTTGAGCTTTGCCGCAGGAGCGATGATTTATGTGGTTGTAGAGGAAATGATTCCGGAAATATCCACTGGAAAACATAACGAACTGGAGACTGTTTTCTTTGCCGCAGGTTTTACTATTATGATGATATTGGATGTGGTGTTTGGATAGCAAAATTCATTCTTTACTTTGTATTCAGCTGCTTTCTGGACATGAAAAAAATAACCAGGCAGATGACTGCTGCCACCATAGAAAAAAACACTAAATCAATGCTTGCCGAAGATATCATTTTTCCTGCCCGGTAACTTTTACAAATATCAAAAATGCAGTATCCAACTCCAAACAGACTTAATATAAAAGCAATTATACTTCCTGTTTTATTGTCTTCCAGCCGCTCTTCCCGCTCCGCAGGGCTTTCTCTTCTGTTTTTTACATGCAGCCGGTACATAACGACTGCAAGCAGTCCCGACACCAGGGAAATACAAAGACAAAGATACTCAAAATCTATTCCCAAAGAAATACCACCGGAACGTTCTGGCTGTGCATCACGGTTATCAGGGGAAACCCATATGGTTGCTTCCCCTTCCGGTTCAGGGTCAAACATATCACTGAAATGCTTCTCGAAAACCTCTCCGTCTGCCTGCCACCTCAGATCATAGCTAAACCGTGTGACATAACCCTGACGCTGCAGAACCCTCTTCTGCTTTACATTACAAATTTCTCCGGTTGTTTTGATATAACCCCTTGTGGCATAAGACGCATGAAGTCCCACCACTCCCAGAACCAGCGTTACTGCTGCAACTGCAAAAAATAGCCGGAATGGTTTATTTATAAAAAACACAACTGCCCTTGCCATCTTCGTATTCATACGGTTTTTTACCTCTTTCTAATATATAAATTACATTATATAGCAGACACGGCGGGTTTGCAATACAATAGAAATTTGATTTTTTGCACTTCATGGAAACATAATTTTTATGGTAGAAAAAATGTTCATGCTATCATATAATATAACCTGATACAACTAGAAAACAACACCGAAAATGTACTTTAGAAAGAGAGAAAAACATGGGGAAATTTTTTAGCGACGAAGTAGAACAGGCACTGGAGCTTATTTATTACAAACTGCGTGAACAGAGGGGACAGGAGGGATTTGCCCTTCTGGAAAAGGCATACCAGAATGGCGATGCTGATGCAGCCTATCTTTTATCACGCTGTTACAGCGGTACGCAGTATGTCTGGAAATACCACGGTTTTCCAGTGGATGACGAAAAAGTGGGACAGCTTATCCACGAAAGCATCCGCCGCGGCAGCGCCATGGGAGTCCTGGGCGCCATGAGATGCGGGGAATTTGACAGACAGGCAGAGCAGGAAATGCCTTTTGCAAACACGAAAGAAGCCTTTAACGTGATTTATGAAAAGGCACAGGCCGGCGAACCGTTCTGCCAGTACATGGTAGGAAACGTGTATTTCTGGGGAGATGTTCTAGATATTGAGGAAGAAGAAATGAAAAAGCTTGCCGGAAATAAAAAGGCAATGCAGGCATTTATCCAGAAGGTAAACATGGAGTCCATTGACTGGTTTGAAAAAGCTTTTGCAGCTGGCGTCTATTTCGCCGGAAACAATCTCTACCAGATTTTCCAGAACGGAAACGACGGCATTTTACCTCCCAAACCGAAGGAAGCAGCAAAAATTCCGCGCCGCGGTGCAGAATACGGTTACCCGACATGGCAGGCAGGATACGGCACAGACCTGGAAGAAACCGGTAAATTCGAGGAGGCTGTCTACTGGTGGACAAAAGCGTATGAGGGCGGACAAAAAAGTGTCTGCTTCCGCCTGGGAAGAGCCGCCATGCAGGGAAAAGGCATGGAAAAAAATGCACGGCTGGCAGAAAAATATCTGACTGACGGTTTAAGTGAAGATGACTTTGGCTGCTATAACCGTCTGGGTGAACTTTATTTCAATGGTGCAGACGGGGTACCGCAGAACTATGCACGGGCGGTAGAACTGTTTGAAGAGGCAAAGAGACGCGGCAGCAACTGGACAAACGATATGCATGCCGTGGCAAAAATAAAAGGACTGGGCTGTGCACAGAATGTGATGCAGGCAAAACAGCTTCTGGAAGAAATGTCCGGTGACAGTGATCTGAAAAACTACGGTCTGGGCGTTATTTATGCGCAGGGACTGGGCGTGCCGCAGGATATTAAAAAAGGAGTTTCTTATCTGAAAAAAGCTCCAGGCCTTGCATGGGCAAGGGAAGAGATGGCGAAATATAAAAAGGGATTCCTTGGAAAATGGACGGTTGTGGAATAAAGCAAAAATAACTAAATAAAGCTTTTTCATCATAGACTTTCCCATCCGGCTGTGCTATACTTGTACCAGCCAGTAACACAATGACAAGGGAGGGATGGTTACATGACAGAAAATGAAAAACTTGACCTGATACTTGATAAAATAGGCATTCTTGCAACAGATGTAGCTGAACTTAAAACGGATGTGGCCGGACTTAAAACAGATGTAGCTGAGCTTAAAACAGATGTAGCTGAGCTTAAAACAGATGTAGCCGGACTTAAAACAAATGTATCCAGTTTAAATGAACGGGTAGCAGCACTGGAAACGGACGTATCAGACATCAAACAGCAGGTAACCAAAACCAGTCTGACCATTGAAAATGAAATCCGTGTCAATATCCAGCGGGTTGCGGAGGGACACCTTGATTTATCCAGAAAGCTGAACAAATGTATTCAAATTTCCAGTGATATTAAGGACAAGCAGGAAATCCAGGATATTTACAATAATATGCTCACTACCAGATTACAGGTGGTAAAATAAGGAATACATAACCGCAAAATGCATACGGTAATCGAGTAGGAGGCGGTGGCTAACCGCCGTCCTCTCACAGCACCGGACATACGG